>JAYTFP010000049.1:0-2452 GCA_043734285.1 Acidimicrobiaceae bacterium | reverse complement strand
AGACGCTGGCACGCGCGCTCAAGGGCGACGCGTGATCTTTGACGCAGCGAAGCGTGGTGTCGGACGATGAACGGCGGCGAGAGTCGCGAACGCCTTCCTCTGAGAACTCGCGGGGGATAGGTGCTCAGTCCGAATTCCAGCGGTCTCGGTGGTCGCCGCACCGGCCTTTGACAGCCACGCCACGGCCCTACGCGACAGCGGACTCGGGTTCGGCGCCCACCTCTGCCTCGTCGGCGGCGTTTGTCGCGACGCGGCCATGATCTGGCGGCGATCGCGTCGTCCGCACTGGCGGGGCCTTTGGATCGGCCGCGGCCGGCGCCGATAGGTTGTGGCCGGTGCGCATCGCCGTGCTGGCCTCAGGCAGTGGAACACTCCTCGACGCGATCCTCGATGCCGACCTGCCGGTCGTGGTGTCGCTCGTCGATCGGCAGTGCGTGGCGCAGGACGTCTCGGCCCGCCACGGTGTCGAGTGCCTGCTCGTCGAGCGCACCGACTTCACTGACTCGTTCGACCGCGACGGCTACACGGCCGACGTCGTCGAGCGACTTGCCGCCTACGAACCCGACCTGATCGTCATGGCCGGGTTCGGCACGATTCTCGGTCAGGCGATGCACGATGCGTTCGACGGTCACGTTCTCAACACGCATCCCGCCCTGTTACCCGCATTCCCCGGCTGGCACGCGGTGCGCGACGCACTGGCCTACGGGGTCAAGGTGACGGGCTGCACCGTGCACATCGCGACGCTCGAGGTCGACGCAGGTCCGATCCTGGCTCAGGAGTCGGTGCCCGTCCTGGTCGGCGACGACGAGACGACGTTGCACGAGCGCATCAAGGCGGTCGAGCGCCGCCTCTACGTCGACACGATCCGCTCGCTCGTCGAGCACCCCGAGACCCTCCCGACTCAGGCACTCCCGACTCAGGTACTGAAAGGCACCGCACGATGAGAGCTCTGCTGAGCGTCTACGAAAAGGCCGGGATCGTCGACCTCGCGCGCTCGCTGCACGAGCTGGGTTGCCAGCTCGTCTCGAGCGGCGGCACGGCGAGGGCCATCGCCGAGGCCGGCATCGCGGTCACTGACGTCGCCGACCACACCGGGTATCCGGCGATGCTCGGGCACCGCGTCGTGACGCTGCACCCGAAGATCCACGGCGGCATCCTGGCCGACCGGTCCGATCCCGAACACCTCGCTGATCTCGAGCGCTACGACATTCCGACGTTCGACCTGGTGGTCGTCAACCTGTACCCGTTCGCGGGTGACCCGTCGATCGAGCTCATCGACGTCGGCGGTCCGACGATGGTGCGCGCCGCGGCGAAGAACCACGCGCACGTGGGGATCCTCGTCGACCCTGCCGACTACGACGAGGCCTTGAAGGAACTCGCGGTCGACGGGGCGCTGTCCGCCGCGTTCCGCCGTCGCCTCGCGCGCAAGGCGTTCGCCCACACCGCCGCGTACGACGCGCAGATCGTGTCGTGGTTCGACGAGGTCGACGACGACGGCGTCGCGACGCTGCCCGAGACGCTGCACCTCGCGGCGACCCGCGCGCAGTCGTTGCGTTATGGCGAGAACCCCCATCAGCTCGGCGCGCGCTACACGTTCGGCGACAGCTGCTGGGACCAGGCGATCCAGCACAACGGCAAGGAGATGTCGTACCTCAACGTCTACGACGCCGATGCGGCGTGGCGTCTGGTCTGGTCGCTCGGCGCGGCGCCGGCCGCGGTCGTCGTCAAGCACGCGAACCCATGCGGCGCAGCCGTCGACGACGACATCACCCGCGCCTACGTCCGAGCGCACGAATGCGATCCGACCTCCGCGTTCGGCGGCATCGTCGCGGTGAACCGACCGTTGCCGGTCGCGCTCGCCGAGGCGCTGGCGCCGGTGTTCACCGAGGTCGTCATCGCGCCGTCGTTCGAGCCGGGCGCACTCGAGGTCCTCAACGCCAAGAAGAACCTGAGGGTGCTCGAGGCGCGACCGCCGGTCGTGCCGCCGCTCGACATCCGTTCGATCGAGGGCGGCCTGCTGGTGCAGACGCCCGACCTGGTGTCGTTCGACCGCGACGCGTTCACCGTGCCCACCGACCGTGAGCCGACCGACGCCGAGTGGCGCGACCTCGAGTTGGCGTGGCGCGTGGCCGCGCGCGTCGGATCGAACACGATCGTGCTGGTGAAGGACGGTCAGGCGGTCGGCATCGGCGCGGGCCAGCAGAACCGTCGTGACGCGGGTCGGCTCGCCGCCGAGAAGGCCGATGGTCGCGCCGCCGGGGGAGCGTGCGCCTCCGATGCGTTCTTCCCGTTCCGCGACGGCCTCGACGCGGCGGCCGATGCGGGCGCCACCGCGGTGATCCAGCCCGGCGGCTCGATCCGTGACGACGAGGTGATCGCCGCGGCGAACGAGGCCGGCCTCGCGATGGTCTTCACCGGCGAGCGCCACTTCCGCCACTGAGGCGGCGTCAGC
>JAYTFP010000048.1:0-4314 GCA_043734285.1 Acidimicrobiaceae bacterium | reverse complement strand
CACCGAGGTGGTCGCGTCGGGCTTCGCGCTGATCGCGTTCAACGTGGCCGTCCACCCGAACCGCTCGACTTCGGCTTTCCCGTTGAAGAACTGGCTCTGGTAGCCGTCGTCGAACTCGATCGAGATGAGCGGACGCGAGAGCGCGGGGCATCCGACGCAGCGGTACTGGTGGTGCACATCGGCCCCGCGAACCGAGAGATAGCCGATCGAACAGGCCGCACCGACCACGGCGAGTACGACCGCGCACGGGATCAGCACCGTTCTGTTCATCGCCATGCCCTGAGGAAGGTACTCGGCACTCGCCAATTCAGTGAGGCAAGATGCGGCCATGGGATCGACCGAAGACCGTCATCGCGAGATCGTCCGCCAAGTCTGGCGCGAACTCGACCGCCGTGACTTCGGCGCCGTTGCGGCGCACTTCACCGAGGGCGCGCACTACACCGACGTGGCGGCGCCCGAGGAGGGTGCGTTCGGCCCGGCTGAGATCGAGGCCCGACTCCGCCTCGGCATCGGTCCGCTCGCCGCGTACGAATGCCACGAGGGGATCATCGTCGCCGAGGGCTCGAGGGTGGTCACCGAGCACGAGGAGAAGTGGGTCTTCGACGACGAGCACAGTGGGACGCTCCCATTCGTGTCGGTGATGGAGTTCGGCGACGACGGACTGATCACCCGCTGGTGGGACTACTGGGACCTGACCACGCTGATGAACGCCGCACCCGAGTGGTGGGTGACCCACATCATGGGCGGGTACAAGTAGCCCAGCAGCGCCCTCAAGTCAGCAGCGTCAGCGTCTCGTCGGGCTGTGGTTCCGCGAGCGTCGCCTCGCCCCGCTCGTGGCGGCGCAGCAGCCGCACGATGTGCGGGCCGAGAATGTCGATCGTCGTGTTGACGAACCGCTCGCCGCCGAATCGCGCCACGTTCTCGCGTTGCCGCCGCAGGATTCCGTTGTCCTGGCGGAGGATCATCTTGGCGAGCGGCAGCACCGCAGTGCGCGCGACCGCCGTCGGAATCGGCAGTCGGTAGGCCGCGGCCGCGTGCAGCACGCAGGACTCGTCATCGACAGGCGTGTAGAACGCGTTCAAGACGATGTGGTGGTCGCCCAGCCGGTATTCGACCTGGGCCAGGGCGGGCACGACGAACCGGTCGGTGTGGTCGATGACCCCGCCGTTGGCGCCGAGCAACTTGCCGATGACCCCCGGTGGCACCGGCTCACCCTCGAAGCACGCCTCGACCCGGTCTGCACCGTGACGAACCGTGACCCCGACAGGGACCCGATCGCGGCGACCGCGGAAGAGCCCACGATGGAGGAATGACGTGTGCGGCACGTCGAGCGCGTTCTCGACCGCGGCGACCATCGGCCCGGGAACCTCCAAGCGGAGATGAATCGCCCGATAACCCTCCTCACCGACACCGGTGAGGTGCATCGGACCGTCGGCCGGCACGACGCCACTCGGCACCACCCAGACCATGCCGTCGCGCTCAGCGACCGGGAACGGGTCGACGCGACGAACCGGTCGATCCGCGTCGACCTCGTCGAGCCCCGGAACGTCGACACAGTGGCCCTCGCCGTCGAACCGCCAGCCGTGATAGCCGCACTCGAGTGCACCGCCGTTGCAGCGTCCGAACGACAGCGGCACGTTGCGGTGCGGGCACCTGTCGACCAGCGCCCTCGCCGATCCCGACGCATCACGGAACAACACCATCGGCACACCGAGGACCTTGCGTGCGACGGGCCGCCCCGCGAGTTCGGAGCCGAGGCAGGCGACATGCCAGTGGTCGGGCAGCCGCGCGCTGGTGAAGCGGTTGGTCGCTTCGAGGCGGACCGGCACGTCATCGGGCATGGACCACACGGTACAACGATCGATCAGGTGACTCGAAGCAGCAGGAGCGCGGCGTCGTCATCGAGCTCGCCCCCGCTGCGCTCGAGGATCGCGACATGAACCGCCTCGGCCACGCCCTCGAGCGCATCGGCTCGCCCTGCTGCGAGCAGATCGGACAGTTCGTCCTCGCCGAGCGCGCGGTCGTCAGGTGCGTCGGTCAGACCGTCGGTGTAGAAGGCGATGAGATCGCCGGGAACCAGCGTGGTCACCGTCGTGTGGAAGACCGGGTTGCGGGTCATGCCGATCAACGTGCCGAACCGACCGAGCGGCTCGGCCGTCCCGTCGGCGTGCACCAGGATCGGGTGGGGGTGACCGCCGAGTGACATACGCAGCGACCCGCCCGACGACGACATCTCGAGGCTGGCGAAGGCCATCGTGAGGAAGCGGTCACGGACCTGCGCGACCACGGCGTCGTAGACCCAGCGCAACACGTCGCTGGGGTCGGCGACGTGGGTCGCGGCAGCCCGAGCGCTGTGTCGCGCGGTCGCGGTGAGCGCCGCAGCGGCCACACCCTTGCCGCACACGTCGCCGATCACGAGGCCCCATCGGTGACCACCGACCGAGAACACGTCGTAGAAGTCGCCGCCCACGTCGAGACCCGCTGTCGAGGGCCAGTAGCGCGTGGCGATCTCGACGCCGGGGATCGCGGGGACCGCGGAAGGCAGGAGGCTCTGCTGCAGGGTGGTGGCGATGTGTCGCTGCGTCTCGAGCGCCTCGGTGAGTCGAGCCTGCGACTCGTGGGCCGACGCGAGGGCCGCGAGTGTCTCCTGTCGTTGGCGGAGCAACTCCTCGCCCTCGACCCGCGCCGTGATGTCTTCGGCGATGCCCAGGAGGTAGGCCGGTTCGCCGCGGTCGTCGAGGATCGGAATCTTCTTGGTGTGGAGGATCCGCTTGCCCCGCAGGCGCGTCTCGATCGGCTCGAAGGGGATGTCGAGCACAGCGCCGCTCGTCAGGACGTCGCGATCCTTGTCGACGAAGAACTGTGCCTCGTCTTCCGGGAAGAAGTCGAAGTCGTTCTTGCCGAACAGATCGTCCTGCGAGTAGCCGAGCAGGTCCTGTCCGGCCTGATTGATCCGCACGAATCGAAGCTCTGCCGCGTCTTTCACGAACACCATGTTCGGAATGTTGTCGACCACCGACTCGAAGAACTGCTGCGACTCGCGGAGCGCGGCCTCGGTCTCCTTCGCATCGGTGACGTCGCGGGCGACCGCGTAGATCGAGCCGCGGCGAGCGACTGCCGTCCATTGCAGCCATCGGTAGCCACCGTCACGGCACCGCACGCGACTGTCGAAGGCGACGGTCTCGACATCGGCCGAGAGCTGGGCGATCACCGTGGCCGCGGTCGGGTTGTCATCGGGATGGACGAACTCAGCGAGCGGACGCGATCGCAACTCGTCGAGGTCCCATCCCAGCGCACGCGACCACGCGGGATTGAGCAGCTTCAGGAATCCGTCGGCCCCGATCACCGCCATCAGATCGGGCAGCCGCAGGAAGAGGTCTTCGAAGTCGCGGCGCGCGTCGATCTCGGGATCGTCCGATTGAGGCCGATCGGTCGCGTCGGTCATGGGAGCGACAGCCTACTGATCAACACTTGCGCGGGCGGCGTGACTCGCGAAGGATGACGAAATGGGCCCAGACGAGCGCGACGAGTCGGCGCCGGCGAACCGTGGGCCACTGAGCGGCCTGCGGGTGCTCGACGTGTCGACCGTCCTGGCCGGCCCTCTGTGTTGTCAGATCCTCGGCGACTACGGCGCCGATGTCGTGAAGATCGAGCACCCCGACCACGGTGACTCGTTCCGCACGCATGGCCCTGCCAAGGACGGGCACGGGCTGTGGTGGACCATCCTCAGCCGCAACAAGCGTTGCATCGGTCTGTACCTCGGCGATCCCGACGCGGCACAGGTGTTCCTCGAGCTCGCGGCGACGGCCGACGTCGTCGTGGAGAACTTCCGCCCGGGCACACTCGAACGATGGGGCGTGGGGTGGGATGTGCTCCACGCGCTCAACCCGCGGCTCGTCCTCGTGCGGCTGACCGCGTTCGGACAGGGCGGCCCGTACCGCGACCGCCCCGGCTTCGGCACGCTCGCCGAGGCGATGTCGGGGTTCGCGGCGATCACCGGCGAGGAGGGCACTCCCCCGACGTTGCCGGCGATGGGTCTGGCGGATTCGATCGCCGGCATCAGTGCCGTGTCGGCGACGACGATGGCGCTGTGGCACCGCGATCGCCCCGGCGGGAGCGGCCAGGGTCAACAGATCGACGTGTCACTGCTCGAGCCGATCATGTGCGCCGTAGGGCCGGGCCCGACGGTCTTCGACCAGCTCGGCGAGCTGCAGGCCAGGACCGGTAACAAGTCGACGTCGAACGCGCCGCGCAACACCTATCTCTCCGCAGACGCTCGATGGCTGGCCGTCTCCGCGTCGTCGAACTCGGTCG
>JAYTFP010000047.1:0-6968 GCA_043734285.1 Acidimicrobiaceae bacterium | reverse complement strand
CGAGCTTCTCGGGGTTCTCCGAGAACGTGACGGCGCGACAGCCCTTCGCCGCCATGCGCCGCACCTCGCCCGCCATCAGCTCGGGGTCCCAGATCGGCGGGATCGCAAGCGGGATGAACCGACCCGGAAACGTGCCGCACCATTCGTCGACGTGCCAGTCGTTGTACGCCTGCACCATCGCCAGCGCGACGGTCTTGTCGTCGGTGCGGCTGAAGAGTTGGCCGCAGAACTGCGGGAAGCTCGGAAAGCACATCGACCCGAGGACGCCATTGGCGTTCATGTCGGCGATGCGCTGATCGATGTCCCAGCACCCCGTGCGCATCTCCGCGAACGACGTCGGCTCGATGCCGTATTCGCCCGGCGGCTTGCCGGCGACGGCGTTGAGGCCGATGTTGGGGAGCTCCTGGCCCTCGTAGAACCAGACGTCGTCGCCACGCGGCGTCTGCACGACTTTCGGAGCCAGGTCCTTGAACCGTTCGGGGAGGTGTCCCTCGAACATGTCGGGCGGCTCGACCACGTGATCGTCCACCGACACCAGGATCATCTCGTCGACATTCATTTCGGGCCCTCCAGACCAAAGATACGCACCGCGTTGCCCGCGACGATCGCGTCGCGTTCCACGACCGGGATCGCAGCCATCGTCTCGGCGATGATCTTGCGCGAATACGGCCAGTCGTTGCCGTGGTGCGGGTAGTCGGTCGACCACATGATGTTCGCGACGCCGACCTCGTGGCGGTTGCGCAGGCCGTTGTCGTCACGGATGAACGTGGCCGACATGTTGGCGAACCAGTAGGTCGACGGCGCCCGGTCGATCGGCAGGTCGGTCCACGAGCGGTTGCGCCAGAACCGGTCGTCCATCTGCTCGAGGAAGTGCGGCAGCCAGCCGATGCCGGTCTCGATCATCGAGATGTGCAGATCGGGATGGCGCTCGAACACGCCGGTGAAGATGAGCTGGCCGATGACCGACGGCACCATCGAGAACACCCCCGACAATCCCGCGGCCGCCTTCGCCCCCGCCTTGCCCGCCCCGCCGTACAGCGCGCGGTTGCCCGCTGCCTCGGCTGCGGCCTCTCGACTGCGGTGTCGTTGTGCGCGTGAGATCAGGTTGATGTGGATGCAGACCGGGATGCCGGCCTCTTGCGCGGCCGCCCAGAACAGGTCGTCGGCGTCGCTGATCTGCTCCTCGCCCGAGGGCCAGTTCGAGATGACCACTGTCGTGAAGCCGCGGTCGACGGCCTTGTGCAGGAACTTCACCGAGTCGTCGACGCCCGACGACGGCATCTGCGCCGCGCCGATCAGGCGGCTGCGGTCGGGCGCGGTGAACTCCTCCCAGAGGAAATCGTTGTACGCGTCGATGCCGGTGCGCATGAAGTCGTCGTCGTCGCCGAGGAAATGCCCCACGGTTCGCTGTGGCGGGAAGATCACCTCCGCGTCGACACCGTCGATGTCCATGTCGGCGAGACGCGCCGCGCCGTCGTAGCACCCGGGTCGCGCCTCGTCGTAGGTCACGCCCTTCCAACGGAACTTGTCCCAGGCCATGCCAGGGGTCGCCGTCAGTCCGATCGGGTCGGGCTCGGTCGAGCCCGCGTACAACCAGCCGTCGCCACCTTCGGAGTCTTTCGCCAGTTGCGGCGCACGGTCCTGCAACGCAGCCGGCAGCCAGCGTTGCCAGATGTGCGGCGGCTCGAGCACATGCGCATCTGCGGAAACGATCCGGTAGTCCGTCATGCTGCGCCCTCACCGATAGCCAGACTGTCCTGATGGCCCGGCTTGTCAGCCGGGCATTGCCATTCCGCCGTCGACGCACAGCACCTGACCCGTCACGAGGCGCGAATCCTCGGAGGCGAAGAACACGGCCGTACCCGTGATGTCTTCGGGTTGGAGCTCCTTCTTCATCGCCGACATCATCGTGACGAACGGCATGAACTCCTCGGGCACGATCTTCTTGGTCGCCTCGGTCATCGTGACGCCGGGCGCGATGCAGTTCACGGTCACGCCGTACGCGCCGAGCTGCGCTGCCATGAACTTGGTCAGGCCGATCACGCCCCACTTCGTCTGGCTGTACGAGAACGCGCCCAGTTCGTGGAACTCGCCCATCGGCGGCAACTGGTACATGTACGCGGCGGACGACGACTGGTTGATGATGCTGCCGCCGCCGCCCTGCACGAGGACCGGCGCGGCGGCGCGACTCATCATCCATGCGCCGTGCAGGTTCACGTCGAACACCTTCTTGAGGTACTCGGGATCGTTGTTCTCGTTGTCGATGTCGTAGTAGATCGCGGCGTTGTTGATGAGCACGTCGAGCCGCCCGAACGCGTCGATCGTCGACGCGACGCACTTCTTCGCCGAGTCGGCATCGGCGATGTCGGTCGCCACGACCTGCACACGGTCCGCGCCGTAGCCCGCGTCGTGCAACGTCGCCACGCCGGCGGCCGCCCGATCGGGGTTGATCTCGGCGATGACCACCAACGCGCCCTCGTCGAGGAAGCGGCGGGCGTAGGCCAGACCGATGCCTTGGCCTGCGCCGGTGATGATCGTCACCTTGCCGTCGAGTCGTGTCATCGGTGGTCTCCTCAGCCCTTGTGGATCAGGTTCATGATCGAGGTCAGCACAGGCGCACCCTGCTCGTCGCGGTAGGTGTCCTCGATGACGAGAAACGTCATCGTCTTCTCGCCCGATGCCTTCTGGTAGATGTCGCGCACCACGCCGTCGAAGGTGAGCCGCTGCCCGACGACGAGCGGCTGGTGATAGCGGAACTCCTGCTCACCGTGCAGCACGATGCCGCCCTTGCCCATGAGCGTGCCCATCAACTCGAACATCGGGTTGCCGTCGGGCGTGGCGTTCTTGGGCTGGAGCTCTTCCCACTTGCCCCAGTTCTGGATCGAGAAACCGAACGTCGGCGGCGACGGGACATTGTCGAATCCGGCCTCGCGGGCTGCATCGGCGTTGCGATAGATCGGGTTCGTATCGCACACACCCTTGGCGAAATTGGTGACCGCGGCGCGCTCGACGACAAGCGTTCCGTTCGACGTGGTGCGTCCGATGTACTTGCTGAAGTCGGCTGGCTCGTCGCCCACGACACTCCCCCTGTCCTAATGTCTGACGCTCACGTCAGGTTTTGTATTCAAGCACAGGACCCTCGCCTGAGGGGCCGGACTCCGAGGGGGATGTCAGATGGGAATCGTCGACGGCAAGGTCGCCATCGTCACGGGTAGCGGACGCGGTGTCGGGCGGGGCGAGGCGATGGAACTCGCCGCGCAGGGAGCCAAGGTCGTGGTGGTCGATCCGGGCAGCAGCTCGAAGGGCGAGGGCAACGACAACCGCCCCGCCGACGACACCGTCGAGATCATCGTCAAGGCCGGCGGCGAGGCGATCGCGAGCTACGACGACATCTCCACGTGGGACGGCGCTGCCAACGCGGTGCGCACCGCGATCGACGCGTACGGCGCCCTCGACATCGTGGTGAACAACGCGGGCATCCTGCGCGATTCGATGATCGTCAAGATGTCGGAGGGCGATTGGGACAGTGTCATCGCGGTGCACCTCAAGGGCACGTTCAACATGACCCGGCACGCGTGCGAGTACTGGTCCGACGAGTCGAAAGCGGGGCGCGTGCGCCGCGCCGCGATCGTGAACACGGTGAGCTCGGCAGGTCTGCAGGGCAATGTCGGGCAGGCCAACTACGGCGCGGCCAAGGCGGGCATCGCCGCGCTGACGACGATCACTGCGCTCGAGGGCAGCCGCTACGGCGTGCGCGCCAATGCGGTGGCGCCCGGCGGCGCGACGCGAATGGTCAACGAGGCGATGCCGAACATCCCGGTGCGCGAGGCGAACGAGGTTCCCGACGGCGAGTACGAGCGACTCAACCCGGGCAACTCGGCACCGATGGTCGTCTGGCTGGCGTCCGACGAGGCGCTGCTGGTGTCGGGTCAGGTGTTCCGTGCCGTGGGGAGCGACATCGCCCACTACCTGCCATGGCACATCGGCCCGTCGACCTCGAACAAGGTCAAGGGCGAGGACCAGAAGTGGGACCCGGCCAAGATCGGCACCGCCCTGGCCAAGAATGTGTTCGGCCTGCAGCCCGGGGGCTTGCAGCTCAACCGATAACGTTCGCCGCATGACCGACTACGAGACCGTCGACTACCGCGAGGAGAACGGCGTCGCTTGGGTGACCTTGAATCGCCCCGAGGTCCACAACGCCTTCAATCGCGCAATGCAGCGCGAGTTGCGCAGCATCTGGCGCGGGCTTCGCCTCAACGACGACGTGCGCTGTGTGGTGCTGAGCGGCGCCGGCGACAAGGCGTTCTGCACCGGCATCGACCGCACCGAGCAGATCGGTGGCGACATGAGCGCGATCGATGATGCCGAACACCGCATCGGCTCGGGATCGACCCCGTTCCACTTCGACGACCCCGGCGACTGGATCGGACCGAAGGCGAACGACCTGTGGAAGCCGGTCGTCGCTGCGGTCAACGGCATGGCCTGCGGCGGCGCCTTCTACATGCTCGGCGAGGTCGAGTTCATCATCGCCGCCGAACACGCGACGTTCTTCGACCCCCACGTCACCTACGGCATGTGCGCCGTGTACGAGCCGATCCACATGCTCCAGAAGATGCCGCTCGGCGAGATCATGCGGCTCTCGCTGCTGGGCTCGCACGAGCGCATGTCCGCGGCACGCGCACACCAGATCGGCATGGTCAGCGAAGTGACCACGGCCGACCAACTGGTCGAGCGGGCGCGCTGGGCGGCCGAGACGATCGCGTCGGCGCCGGCACTCGCGATCGAGGGCACCGTCCGCGCGATCTGGGCGGGCCAGGAGCACAGCCGCAGTCAGGCGCTCGACCTCGGGTACGCCTTTGTCGGGCTGGGCACCAATGCCGAAACGCTCCGCGAGGGCCAGGAGTTCTTCGCCTCGGGCCGGCGGATCGAATGGCAGTTGCGGTAGAGCGTGTGCCGAGAGGCGGCAGGCTCCGTCGAGAGAGTGCCGTTGGCCGCTCAGGCGGCGCGGACGGAACGCTGCGCGAAGAACCCGCGGTGGACGAGCACCGCGAGGTTCGCGACCACCTCGTCGTCGTCGAAGCCCAGGTCACGCGACGTGACGATGTACGAGAAACGCTCGACGAGCGCCAGCAACGCTGCCGAGCGCAGCTCGAGCTCGCGCGTCGTGGCATTGGATCCCTCGGCCATCGCTCCCTGGAGCGTGCGGGCGATACGACCGAACGAACGCGTGCCGAGCCGCGCGAGCGATCGATCGGTCACCTGGTTCTCGGTCCAGGCGCGGACGACGACTCCGTAGCGGCGATAGAAGTCGATGAATCCGGCGAGCCACGCCTCGAGAGCAGCCAGTCCTTCGACGCCCGGCGAGACGGGGCCCAGCGTCTCGGCGAGGTGAGCTGCCTCTTCGGCGCACTGCTGGGCGGCGGCGCGGAAGAGGTCTTCCTTGTTCGAGAAGTACAGGTAGAAGGTGCCGTGCGACACGCCGGCGAGACGCACGACGTCGTCGACGCGGGCGCCTTGGAATCCGATCTCGGCGAGCGCGGGCACCGTCGCGAGCAGCTTGGCGCGCGTCGCCTCGCCCTGCCGCCGCAACGTGCGGTCGGAACGGCTGCCGTCGGCCGCATCCGAGGCCGCGAATGGGGTGTCGGGACTCGTTGTCGTGCGCTTGGCCACGGCGTGCTCCGGCGGTCGTAGTGCTCGATGCGGTCGTCCGCGAGGCCGCCGAGAGATGGGGCGATGCTACATGTCTCGTCGCGCCGGCCGGCTGGTCGATGAGCTATCGGACGCTCGACGAACTGTCCGACCGCATGGCCGTGGGACTGTTGGACGAGGGTGTCGTCGAGGGCGACGTCGTCGCGCTGCGGCTGCCGCCGTCACCCCAGCACTTCGCCGCCTTCGCGGCCTGCGCGAAGGTCGGCGCGATCTGCGCGGCGATCAATCCCCGCCTGACCAACGCCGAACAGGCGGCGATCGTCGAACGCGTCGAACCGCGGGTGGTGATCGACGAACTCGACGGCCCGGTCGGTCGCGACGCGATTCCCCCGCCACTGGTCGCCGACCTCGATCGTCCGCTGGCCATCGTGTTCACCTCGGGGACGACCGGCGAGCCCAAGGGCGCGGTCTACACCGGCCGTCAGATCCGCTTCATCACCGAGGTCGACACCGCGATGCAATGGGGTGGCGGCGGCCCGGCACTTGCGCCGACCTCACTCGCCCACCTCGGCCCGATGACGAAATTCGCGGGCAACCTGATGCGCGGCGGCACGACCTACCTGCTCGACCGGTGGAGCGCCGGTACCGCGCTGCGCCTGACCGCCGAACACCACATGGCCGCGATCGCCGGGATCCCGACGCAGGTCGCCCTGATGCTCCGACATCGCGACTTCGAGTCGACCGACCTCAGCGCGGTTCGCGCGGTGGTCATCGGTGGCGGTCCGGCGACGCCGGCGCTGATCCGCGAGATCCGCGAGCGGCTCGGCGTGCCGGTGTCGACGCGCTACTCGTGCACCGAGGCCGGCGTCGGCCTGGGTACGGGGCGCGGCGACCCGCCCGACGACGCCGAGGTCTCGGTCGGCCGACCGCACGCCGGTGTCGAGTTGAGCGTTCGCGATCCCGACACGGGAGCACCGGTTGCCGCGGGTGAGGTGGGCGAGGTCTCGTTGCGTTCCGAGGCCGTGATGTCGGGGTACTGGCACGATCCCGAGGCGACCGCCGCCGCCTTCTGGCCCGACCGGTTCCTGCGCACCGGCGACCTCGGCTACCTCGACGACCATGGTCGCCTCCGCCTGGTCGGACGGTCGAAGGAAATGTATGTCCGAGGTGGCTACAACGTGTACCCGATGGAGGTCGAGTCGGTGCTGGCGACTCACCCGTCGGGGCGCGACGTGGCGATCGTGTCGCTCCCCGACGGGGTCATGGGTGAGGTCGGCGCAAGTGCCGGGCCGCCGCCACCCCATTGCATCGCGGTGTCG
>JAYTFP010000046.1:0-4194 GCA_043734285.1 Acidimicrobiaceae bacterium | reverse complement strand
CACCGAGTTCTTGCACTACGACCATGTGCCTGACTTCGACAAGTCGAAGCGCACGCTCATCGACGAACTGAGGGTGCGCTGCTGGACGTGCCACCGCGCGCGACACGACCGCGAGCGGCAGTGACGTCAGCCGTTCGAGCGCGCCCGGATGATGTTCAATGCCGATCCCGCGCGGAACCAGTCGATGTGCTCGGGGCTCATCGTCTGATTCGCGATGAATTCGGCGGCCGATCCGTCGGGATGCGTGATGCGACATGTGACCGGCAAGCCCGGGGCCAGGTCGGCGAGCCCGAGGATCGAGATGCGATCGTCCTCACCGATGAGGTCGTAGTCGACCGGATTCGCGAACGTCAGCGGCAGCACACCCTGCTTCTTGAGGTTCGCCTCGTGGATGCGGGCGAAGCTCCTCACGAGGATCGCCTTGGCGCCGCGGAAGCGGGGCTCCATCGCTGCATGCTCACGCGATGAGCCCTCGCCCCAGTTCTCGTCGCCGACGGCGATCCAGGGTTGGCGAGCCTCGTGGTAGTGGCGGGCGATGTCGGGGAACGACTTGGTCGTGCCGTCGAGCTGATCCTTACCCTCGCCGGTTGCGCCGGTGAACGCGTTGGTCGCGCCGAGGAACAGGTTGCCCGAGATGTTCTCGAGGTGTCCGCGGTACTTGAGCCACGGACCGGCCATCGAGATGTGATCGGTCGTGCACTTGCCCGACGCCTTCAGCAGGATTGGCAGGCCGAGGTAGTCGTTGCCGTCCCACGGGTCGAATGGTGCGAGCAGTTGCAGCCGGTCGGAAGTGGGGGAGACCCGAACATCGATGCCCGACCGGTCGTCGGGCGGTGGCACGAACGTGTTGTTGCCGGGGGTGAATCCGAGCGCTGGCAGCTCCTCGCCGACGGGCACGTCGAGCTGCACCTCCTCGCCGGCGTCGTTGGTGAGCGTGTCGGTCAGCGGGTCGAAGTCGATCGTGCCCGCGAGCGCCAGCGCGACCACTGTCTCGGGCGACGTGACGAAGGCCAGCGTCTTCGCGGATCCGTCGTTGCGCTTCGGGAAGTTGCGGTTGTAGCTGGTGACGATCGTGTTCGCCTCGGCGAGCACCGCCTCGGGCCGCGACCACTGCCCGATGCACGGACCGCAGGCGTTGGCCAGCAGCGTCGCCCCGGCGGCCTCGAACACGGCGAGCAGCCCATCGCGCTCGATCGTCGCGCGGACCTGTTCGGATCCCGGCGTGACGAGCAGCGGCACCTTCACGTGCAGACCCCGGTCGGCGGCCTGGCGCAGGATCGACGCGGCGCGGGTGATGTCCTCGTAGCTCGAGTTCGTGCACGAGCCGACGAGTGCGGACGAGATCTCGAGCGGCCACCCTTCGCGACGTGCCTCGGCACCGAGCGCCGAGACCTCGCGAGCGAGATCGGGTGTGTGGGGACCGTTGATGCCGGGACGCAGCGTCGACAAGTCGATCTCGATGACGCGGTCGAAGTATTGCTCGGGGTTCTCGATCACGTGGTCGTCGCTGCGCAGGTGGTGCGCGACAGCCGCGGCGGCGTCGGCGATCGCGGTGCGCCCGGTCGACGCGAGGTAGCGACCCATCGCGTCGTCGTACCCGAAGAGCGACGTCGTCGCGCCGATCTCGGCGCCCATGTTGCAGATCGTCGCCTTACCGGTGCAGCTGATCGACTCGGCGCCTTCGCCGAAGTACTCGACGATCGCGCCGGTGCCGCCCTTGACGGTGAGGATCTCGGCGACCTTGAGGATCACGTCCTTCGGTGCCGCCCAGCCGCTCAGCCGGCCGGTGAGCTTGACGCCGATCATCGTCGGCCAGCGCACGTTGAAGGGGAAGCCGGTCATCACGTCGACCGCATCGGCGCCGCCGACACCGATCGCGATCATGCCGAGTCCGCCAGCGTTCGGCGTGTGGCTGTCGGTGCCGACCATCATCCCGCCGGGGAACGCGTACTGCTCGAGCACGACCTGATGGATGATGCCCGAGCCCGGACCCCAGAAGCCGATCCCGTATTTCGCCGACACCGACTCGAGGAAGTCGTAGACCTCCTTGTTGCCCGACTCGGCGGCGAGCAGGTCGGTCTTCGCGTCGACCTTGGCCTGGATCAGGTGATCGCAGTGCACGGTCGAGGGCACAGCGACCTCGGGCAGACCGGCGGTCATGAACTGGAGGAGCGCCATCTGGGCGGTCGCGTCCTGCATCGCCACGCGATCGGGTCGGAGGTCGTTGTAGCTGCCCCCGCGGGCGATCTGCGCCGGTTCGGCGCCCGCGCCGTCGGGCTCGAGGTGGTTGACGAGGATCTTCTCGGCGAGCGTGAGCGAACGGCCGAGGCGGTCGCGGCCAGCAGCGACACGTTCGTCGAGCGTCGCGTAGACCCGATTGATGAGCTCGATGGGAGTCGATGAGGTCACGGGCATGAGATGCCCCTTTCGCCGAGGTGTAATACAAGTAAAGTACAAGTTCGATGGTACGGCAAGAAACCCCGCTCCGGTACCCGCACCGGCTTCGCCGACAGGGAACTGTCTCGATTGAGCGTGCCGCCTATCGGCGCACGTTCTCGGCCGGTCGTACACTCGGCACGCGTGCTGACCAGTGACGAGGTCGAGGCGTTCGTCGATGACGGTTTCGTCGTCCGACGCGGCGCGGTGCCACGCGAGATCATCGACGCATGCCGTCCGGCGATTGATGCGGGGATGAGCGCCTCGGGCGTCGACCTTGACGACGAAGCGACCTGGGACGGGCCGATCGTCCGCTTCGAGTGTCCCAACGAGACGTCGTTCGGCGAGGCCGCCGCTCAACCAGGGCTCTGGGAGGTGTACGACCAGCTGATCGGCACCGGACGGTGGAATCGGCACCGGGTGATGACGGGCACGGTCATCGCCCGTTTCCCCCACGCCGACGCACCGTTCGACACGGGCTGGCACATCGACGGGAGTTTCGACATCGACGACGACTGGTGGGTCAACGTGCGGAGTCGCCAACGGGGCCTGCTGTGCTTCTTCCTCCTGACCGATGTCGGTCCTGACGACTCACCAACCGAGGTGAAGGTCGGCTCGCACCTCGACGTGCCCGCGATGCTCGACCCATACGGCGACACGGGCACGAGCTATCAGACGATTGCGCACTCCCTGCCACGCTCGACGCTCGAACGGCCGTCGGTGTTCGCCACTGGACGCGCCGGCGACGTCATGGTGTGCCACCCGTTCCTCGTGCACCGCGTGACGTGGCCGAGCGCGCTCACGCGTCCGCGGCTGGTGGCCCAGGTCGCAGTCAAGATGCAGGGCGCGGTCCCGTTGGACACCTCCGCAGCCAGTCCGGTCGAGCGGGCGATCCTGCGCGCCCTCGAAGCCGTCCGCGGCGGAGCATCGGCGCACAGCACATGACCGACACACCGCGACGCGGGGCCACTCCGGGCGCGAACCGCACCATCCGCTACCAAGTGATCGCGGACGACCTGCGCCGTCGCGTCGGCGAGGAGGAGTTCGCTGCGGGCCGACTGCTCCCGTCCGAGTCCGAGCTGTCGAAGGACTACGCCGCGAGTCGTGTCACCGTGCGTCGCGCGCTCGAGGCGCTGCGCGCCGAGCGCCTCGTCGAGTCACGTCAGGGCTTCGGTTGGTATGTCGCGGCCGATCCACTGCGGCAGGACCTGAGCCGGCTCGACACGATTGAGAGTCAACTGCGCGCCGCGGGGATCCGTAGCGAGCGGCGCATCCTCGCATTCGGGTTCGTGGATGCCCCCGATCGAGTGCGCGAGATCCTCGGCGAACGCATCGTCCTCGAGGTGCGCCGCCTGAACCTCGCGAACGACGCGCCGTTCGCGCTCGTGACCGTGTGGTGTCCCGAGGCGATCGGCGCGCAGTTGTCGCGAGCCGACGTCGAGCGTGCGAGCTTTCTCGAGCAGCTCCCTGTCGAGCTCGGCGGCGCGAGCCAGACGATCGGCGCGGATGTCGCGCACGGTGAGGTCGCGACGCTGCTCGACGTGCCGAGCGGTTCGCCGGTCCTGGTCGTGCAGCGCGTGACGCGGTCGAGCGCGGGTCGACCCGTGCTCGTCAGCCGCCATGTGTTCCCGGCGCATCGCACCGAGTTCGATGTCGAACTGCCCGCCGACGATGGAGCGCTCGTCCCGACAGGTCTCCGCTTGGTCGAGTGAGGTCGCGGCCTCAGTCGAGGTGGACGATGCCCATGCGGACCGCGGC
>JAYTFP010000045.1:0-2616 GCA_043734285.1 Acidimicrobiaceae bacterium | reverse complement strand
GGCCTGAGCCCGCGGTGCCGACGCCGCTCGGTGTGTCGACCGGCTTCGTCGCGTCGAACGCGACGGCGGGACCGCTGTCGGGGATGTCGTTGAACATCTCACGGAACAGCACGGCACCGCGGCTGTTGAGGTCGAACGTGCCGTCCCATGCGCCGATGATCCGGCAGGGCTCCGCCAACGAG
Source organism: Acidimicrobiaceae bacterium (assembly GCA_043734285.1). Classification (GTDB taxonomy): domain Bacteria; phylum Actinomycetota; class Acidimicrobiia; order Acidimicrobiales; family Microtrichaceae; genus JAYTFP01. The sequence goes on along the minus strand of JAYTFP010000045.1, from coordinate 2,434 downwards.
AACTTCCGCGCCCGGAAGATCTCCTTGCCGTCGTCGCCGGTGAGCGCTCGAATGCTCACTGTGTCGAGCGTCATCGCGTCGCACTGCTGTTCGAGTGCCGGGCGCAGCATTCGTTCGGCATAGACGCCGTCGGCGAGTGCTGCGGCCCCCAGCTCATCGAGATCGAACTTGCCGTCGGCTCCGCTCGCGCCCGTCGGCGACACATCGCGCAGCACGGTCGCGTTCTCGCGGGTGCGCCACGACTGTTCGACTTTCTGGTCGCCGTGCATCAACGAGTAGTCGCCCTCGAGCAGATGATCCGCGTTCGACAACCAGAAGCTGTCGTTCGCGTTGAAGAGGTAGTCGGGTCGTTCGACCTTCGGCATCTTCGGGTACGGGACGAGGCCTGGACTGCGCGCGCCCTTCTCCTCGACCCACTTGTTCTCACTCTTCGAGCCGTCGAGCAGGATGACCGAGTTGTCGGCCGCAGCCTTGACCACGGGGTCGGAGGCGAGCGATGCGCGGTAGTCGGCCTCGGCAGCGGCGGAGAGTTCGGGCGTCGCCGCGGTGTCGGCATACCAGGCCTGACCGTTCTCGCTCGTCGCGATCGTGTTGAAGAGAGGGACCCCCTGGTTGCGCTCGTGGACCTTCTGGAACTCCTCGAGGCTGCCCGCGGTGTCCATCCCGTAGTACTGCTCGTCGAAGGCGGTGTTGTGCAGGTTCGCGTCGCGCACCGCAACCGCGGTCGTGGCACTCCAGGCGAAGCCGGGGAGGTCGAGGATCGGTCCGAACTCGCTCGACCAGAGGGTCTTCTTCTCGTCGCGGAACGTCCCGTCAGGTGTGCGGACCTTGATCGCCGTCGTGGTCGACGACATCTTGTGGGGCACGCTGTCGACGAGGTAGGTCGTGGGATCGTCAGGCGAGAGCGTCAGGCGGTAGGCCGTGAATCGGTGCCCCGACGAGTCGGTGTGTGTCCAACCGACGTGATGGTTGAAGCCGATGCCGACCAGCGGCAAGCCGACCAGCTGTGCGCCGTAGACGTCGAGCTTGCCGGGCACGGTGAGCTGCACCTCCCAGAACCGCAGATCGCCCTCCCACGGCAGATGCGGGTTCGCCATGAGCATGCCGCCACCGTCGGCCGACCGCTCCGACCCGATCGCCCAGCCGTTGCTGCCCGACTCGCCGGGTGTGGCGCCGTCGAGCTGGAACGAGATGTTGGTCGCGGTGCTGGTCGACGTCGTCGTCGTCGAGGTGCCGGATCCTGGCGGCTGCGCCGAGCCGAGGTACTTCGTCAGCGCGCCGCTGCTGGCGCGCAGCATCACCGAGCGGGCGTAGGAGTAGACGTCCTCCGGCGCGAGTTGGCGCACCCATGGCGCGCCCTTGCACCAGCCGGTCAGGGCGCCCTTCGCCTCGCGCTGGTTCCATCCCGCTGTGAAGGCCGAGATGAATCGGTGCACCTGGTCGCTCTGCTTCGGCCAGTCGCTGCGCGCCAACTGGTCGATGCCGATCGCCCGCCACGCAAGATCCGACTTCAGATTGATGTCGTCCAGGCCCGACCCGAACCATTGCGACCGTTCGCCGCGCACCTTGATCACCTGGTCCGCGAGGGTGCAACCCTGATCGTCGGCACTCGCGAAGCCCTGGCCGAAGAGCACGCCTTCGACCGTCTTCGACGTGACGTGCGGCACTCCGTCGGTCGTGCGCCGGATCGTCGCCTCGTACTTGGTCGCCGCGGGATGTGAGTCGCTGGTGCACCCGCTGGCGAGCAGTCCCATCGTCGCGGTCACGCCCAACGCGAGGCGCCTGGTGGTCCTGGCCCGTGGGGTCATCGTTGTTGCTCCGCATCGTCGGGGTGCGCCAGATTCTGCCGCGCCTCGCGCTGTCGCCGCGCAGAAACCATGCGGTCGACGACAAGCGCCGCGCCGGCCGCGACGTAGACACAGAGGATCGGCGCGACGGGTGCGCGGAAGCGGAAGTACGACCCTCCTCCGGCCGCGGACACCGCGATCACGTAGACGAGTAGCGCGGCGCCCCAAGCGTGGGCCGATCGCTGGCCGCGACGACGGAACGCGGCGACAAGTCCGACGGCTGCCACGAGCCAGCACGCGCCGAGGCCGGCATGGAGGATCAGGTAGATGCCCCGCGGAGGGTGGTCGCCGATGAACGGGAGGATCGAGTAGTCGACCCCGAATGCGACGCCGCCCACCGAGCGGGCCCAGGTGAGTGCGAACACCCCGGGCTCGCGCACGACGAGGTTCGCGCCCTTCGCGAACATGCGGTCGTCGAACTCGCCGATCGACTCGTCGCGACGTTGCGGTCCGAAGTCGGCGAGCACCTGGTCGTGGGCCTGGAGGTCGGAGATCCCGCGGTCGTGCGCCACGACGCGCGCTGCGGTGAAGGCCAACATGTTGTAGCCCTCGACGCCGCTGAAACGCGACGAGTCGACAGTCACTGC
>JAYTFP010000044.1:0-24576 GCA_043734285.1 Acidimicrobiaceae bacterium | reverse complement strand
GACTGGATCCACTTCACCGCATCGACGACCTTGCAGTCGGGGCACGCCTTGAGCCCCTCGAGGAAGCCCTTCTCGATGTACTGCATGACGAGGTAGTCCTGGTTGACGAGATCGATGATCTGCGCCTTCCCCTTCGTCTTGGAGATGATGTACTCGGCCTTGACCTTGCCCCACTCGATGCTGACGTCGCCGTACTTCGCGAACTGCGGACCGAAGTTGACGTTCGAGTCGAGCATCGGCGCGCCCGGCTGGTCGAGCGCCGGGTCGTCACAGTCGAACGCATAGAACGAGATGAGCTTGATGCCCTTCGCCTTTGCAGCGGCGAGCGGCGCCTGGACCTTCGAGCAGTCGATGCCGGTCATGATGATGCCGTCGACGCCGGCGGCCACGGCCTGCGTCACACCATCGGCCTGTGCGGCATCGCTCAGCTGACCGTCGACGACCTGCGCGTCCCAACCGATCTTCTTCGCGGCCTCGAGGGCGGCCGCGGCGGTCACCTTGCAGCTCTCGAGCAGCTGACCGCACGAGATGATCCACACCTTCTTGCCCTTGACCGCAAGCGGGCCGCTCGTCGGCGGGTGCAGGCGATGCGTGCCGTCGATCGCGACCTGCAGGAGGTTCGTGGCGTCCTGTACCGGATCGCCGGTCGACTTCATGGACGTCGTCGTGACCGCGTTGGGCTTCACCCCACCGCTCGAACTGGCCTTCGTGTCGGAGTTCTTCGCGCAGGCTGCGGCGAGCAGCACCGACGCGGCGAACATGGCGACCAGCTGGATGTGACGACGTCTCACTTGAGACCTCCGAAAGGGACAGTCGATGGAACGCGGGAACGCTACCGCAACGGTTCCGGATTTCGAGGCGGAAGCCGCCCTACGCGGACAGGACCACGTCGGCGATCGAGGGGATCCACGGGCTGACCAGACCGAAGACCCACACCAACGATGCGGGCGGGACCGACGGCGACTTTGGAGCGGCTCGTCGTCGCGCCACCTCGAGCCACCGCTCGCGGACCGGGCGCGCTGCGGCAGCCGCGTCGGTCTCGTGAGGCTGCTCGTAGGTGACGACCACGGTCTCGCCCACCGTGCGGGAGAACGCCAGCATCTCGTCGAGCCCCGTCGTCGATCCGAGGACCGAGTACACATACCCGTGGTTGCCGTCGCGCCAGTCGAGCAGTGAACCCGGGGGCCGGTTCAGTGTCAGCCCGACCACACCCTCGGCGCGGCCCAACTCGTCGAGACCGGCAATGTCGAACACGCGCTGGGCGGTCTTGGGCGCCTGCGCGTAGAAGAGGTAGGCGATGCCGGTGTTCGGCACCGGCCGCTCGAACACCACGGACTCACCCAGGGCGACTCGGGCTGCGATCTCGAACAGGTCGACGTCGGAGACCAACGAGAGCAGGTCGGCCATCCCCCCGCCGAGGCGTGCGTTCACCTCGATCACCTGCGGGCCGGTCGGCGTCAGCTTGATCTCCGTGTGGAGGCAGCCCGCCTCGATGCCCAGCGCGGCAATCGCGGCTGTGGCCAGGTCGAGCACCTGCGATCGGAGTTCGTCGTCGATCGCTGCCGGCATGAAGAAGCCGGTCTCGCGGAAGGGCTCCGCGACCGGGAGGCGACCCGTCAACGCGAGATGGCTGGTGACGCTACCCGAGACGACGCTCTCGACCGAGAGGTAGTCGCCCAGCTCGGGATGGAAATCGGGGTCACCTTCGATGAACTCCTCGACCACCGAATCGCGCCCCGAGCGATCGGCGGCGGCGAGCAGCTCCCGCAGGCGCTCGACGTCGGCTGCCGCCTCGACGTGTCGGCTTCCCTCGCCGATCTCCGGCTTCACGATGACGGGGAACCGGGCTCCGGTGAGCGCCGCGGCAACCGCGTCGGCGTCAGCGGCGCCGACCCGCCACGAGCGTGGACCGGGCAATCCGGCCGCGGCGAAGGCCGCACGCTGATGGAACTTGTCGACGACGGTGGCGGCGCTGGCGGGTGACAGGCCGACGAGACCGAGTCGATCGGCGAGGAGCGCCGCCAGGTGGATACGGCGATCCGAGAAGCCGACGACGCCGTCGGGTGCCGCGGCGCGGACCGCTGTGACCACTTCGTCGGTGCCCATTCCGGTGATGTCGACCACCGTGCCGAGGCGCTCCAGCAATCGGACGGAAGGCGCCTCGCTCAACGACGCATCGACGACCCAGATGAGTTCGCAATGGTCACCGAGGGCCTCTCGCAACTGGAGCGGCGAGACCGCGGCGTGGTCGAACAGGACCGCGAGCCGCGGCCGCGAGGCATGAACCACTGACCCAGTCATCCGGGTGATGGTACAAAACTCCCGACCGCTGCGTTGCCGTGCCGGTGCCGCCACGCGGCCAGACTGCACCAATGGACTTGCTGCTGCTGTCGAATTCGACCAATTACGGCAGCACCATGTTCCATCACGCCGCCGAGGCGTTCATCGACGTGACCGGCACCGACACGGTGACGTTCATTCCCTACGCCCTCGCCGACTGGGACGACTACGCCGACCGGGTCACGGCGGCCTTCGACGCGCTCGGCATCAGCGTCATCTCCGCGCACCGATCAGAGGATCCGCGCCGCGCGATCCTCGAGGCCGAGGTCGTGATGATGGGCGGTGGCAACACGTTCCGCCTGCTCGACACGTTGCAGCACCTCGATGTCACCGGCGAGCTCGGGCAACGTGTCCGATCGGGAGCGACCCGGTATCTGGGCGCCTCAGCCGGCACCAACGTCGCGTGCCCCACGATCCGGACCACGAACGACATGCCGATCTGCCAGCCGCGGACGCTCGCGGCGATGGGCCTCCTGCCGTTCCAGATCAACCTGCACTACGTCGATGTCGATCCCTCCTCCACCTTCATGGGTGAGAACCGCGACGAGCGGATCGTGGAGTTCCTCGAGGAGAACGACTGTCCCGTGCTCGCGCTGTACGAAGGGTCGTGGCTCCGCATCTCGGGCGATCGCGCCACGGTCACGGGCCCGGCGCGGCTGTTTCGGCGTGGATGCAGCGAGGATTTCATCGACGGCGCCGACGTCTCTTCGCTGATGACCCTCACGCCGCGGTACGACGACGGACGGCGGCCTCCCATCGAACTCCGGTAGACTGGGGGTTCACGCTGAGTGGGGACCCTCGTTGCTACCGGTCGATCCGATCGGACTCATCCCGTCGCCTCCTCTGAGCTCGTGTCGAGGAGATCCAATGCCACACACTCCGAGCATTCACCCGTCGTCGCCGCGCCACCTCGCCGCCGTGGATGATCTTCGCCCGACCGCCGTCGTCTACTGCGAGGCCAACTTCGGCGCGGTCGACGGCAAGACCGCGAACGGACTCGTCCGCCACTCCGAGCGGTACGAGATCCTGTCGGTCATCGACAGCCAGTTGTCCGGCCGCGACTCTGGCGAGATCCTCGGAGACGGACCCAACCACATCCCGATCGTCGCGGACCTGGCGACCGCGATTCGTCGCCACGGTGGCACGCCGGACTTCTTGATCTTCGGCGTCGCTCCCACGAGCGGGATGCTGTCCGACGGGGAACGCGGCGTGCTGCTCGACGCGATGGAACAGGGCATCAGCCTCGTCAACGGACTTCACGAATTCCTGAACGACGACGCCGAGTTCGCCGCAGCGGCCGCCGCCTACGGAGTGACGATCCTCGACGTGCGCCGACCCCGCGACAAGAAGCACCTCCGCATGTTCAGCGGCCGCATCGCCGAGGTGACGTGCCCACGAATCGCAGTGCTCGGCACCGACGGCGCCATCGGCAAGCGCACTACTGCCACGATCCTCACCAAGGCCCTCAACGACCACGGCATCAGGGCTGTGATGGTCGGCACGGGACAGACGGGTCTCATCCAGGGCGCTCGCTACGGCGTGGCGCTCGACGCGATTCCCTGCCAGTTCTGCTCGGGTGAGATGGAGTCGGCCGTGGTCGATGCGTTCGAGGGCGAACACCCCGACGTGATCATCATCGAGGGCCAAGGGGCGCTCAGCCACCCCGCGTACCTCAGCTCCACCTTCATCCTCCGCGGCAGTCGCCCCGACGGCGTCATCCTCCAGCACGCGCCGTCACGACGGAAGCTCGGCGACTTCGCGATGGTTCCGACGCCTGAGCCCGCGAGCGAGATCAACCTCATCCAGACATTCGCCGACACGAAGGTCATCGGGTTGACGCTCAACCACGAGAACATGACCGACGCCGAGGTCACCACGGCCATCGCGATGTACGAGCTCGAGCTGGGGATCCCGGCCACCGATGCGCTGACGCGTCCCACCGACCGACTCGTCGAGATGGTGGTGCGCGCCTTCCCCGAACTCGAACGGAAACCCGTCGCCCTCGCCACGTGAGCGCGCCCACGCTCGAGATCCGGATCGACCGCGTCGGCAACAACGCTCGAGCACTCGCCGCACGCCTGAAGGCGCGGGGCATCACCGTGTGCGGGGTGACGAAGGCGACGCTCGGCTCGCCCCAGATCGCCCGCGAACTGCTCGCAGCCGGTGTCAGCTCGCTCGGCGAGTCGCGGATCGAGAACGTCGAGCGGCTTCGGTGCGATGGCATCACCGCCGAGATCCTGCTCGTCCGCTCGCCCATGCTCAGCCAGATCGATCGGGTCGTCGCCAACGCGGATGTCAGCCTGAACACCGAGATCGACGTCATCGACCGCCTCTCGATGTCGGCCTGTCGCCAGGGGCGGCGCCACGGCGTGGTCGTCATGGTCGAATTGGGGGACCTGCGCGAAGGCATCATGCCCGGCGATCTCCACGACACGGTCCGACGGGTCATCGAGTTCCCCGGCATCGTGCTGCGAGGGATCGGCACCAACCTGGCCTGCCAGAGCGGCGTGATCCCCGACGCGTCCAACATGGCAGAACTGTCCGCACTCGCGACGTCGATCGAGACGACCTTCGGACTCGAACTCGACATCGTCTCCGGTGGCAACTCGGCCAACCTCGATTGGGCGCTGGATCCCGGCACGGTCGTCGGTCGCGTCAATCACCTCCGCCTCGGTGAATCGATCCTGCTCGGCCGCGAGCCGATCCGACGTGCTGCCCTCGACGGACTGCACACCGATGCGATCTCGATCATCGGCGAGGTCATCGAGTCGAAGCTCAAGCCGTCGCAGCCACGAGGAGCGCTCGGCCAGACCGCGTTCGGCGACACGCTCGAACGCCGAGTCACCCGGGCACAAGGCCGTCGCGTCATCGTCGCGCTCGGCCGTCAGGACACCGATCCCGAGGGCCTCGTCGCGCCAGACGGCTACCGGATCCTCGGTGCGAGCAGCGACCACCTGGTCCTCGACAGCCCTGCGGATGGCGCGACCGTCGGATCCGAGCTGCGCTTCGGCGTGAACTACAGCGCGCTCGTGCGAGCGATGACCTCGCCGTTCGTCACCCGCTGTTTCAGCGGGGCGGTGTCCGAAGCCCGGTAGGGTCGCTCGACTGCGGGTTGTTTGCGACTCGCGACGGGAGGCGTCATGCACAGCACCGGGTTCCGAAACAGGCCGACGTCGGTGAGGGCGCGAGCGGCGACTGGACTCGTCCTCGTCGGGTTGATGGCCGGAGGCACGGTGGCCTGTAGCGATGATCCGAAGGCTGCGGCGCCGACCACGACCGTCGCCACGACTCCGACCACCGAGCCGACCACGAGCTCGTCGACCACGGTCGCTCCGACCACGACCGCAGCGCCGGCGGGCAATGGCACGGTCAACCTGACGTTCACCGGCACGCTGGTCTTCACGGCCAAGGGCCAGGGGGGCCGGTGCGACAACACCGCGCACGCGTTCTCGTTCACCATGACCAAGGGCGACTTCCCTGCGGCCGGCGAATCATTCGTCCTCACCGCAGACACGGCGACCGACGGCGCGATCAGATGGGACTTCGGAGGCGACCGCCGCTGGGCGAGCAGTGGCAGTCATGCGTCGCTCATCTTCTCGTCCGACATGAGGTCGGTGACGATCGCTGACGACCTCGTCCCTCAGGCCACGGCCAGCGGCGCGACGCCCGGACCGGTGCATGTCTCCGGCACCATCGCCTGCCCCTGAAGGACAAAGCGCCCGTTCGCGGGTTCTCCTCAGGACACCTCGGCCGAACGCATCAGCGCATGGAGTTCGTCGCGGCAGCAGATCCCGAGCTTTCCGTACACATGGTTGATGTGATTGCCGACGGTGCGGACCGACACGCTGAGGAGCGACGCGATCTCGTGCTTGGACAGTCCCCGCCCGGCCAGCAGGGCAACCTCCTGCTCGCGACGCGTGAGCGATCGAGCGCAGCCCGACCCACCGCGGTCTCGAGCATGGGCGTGTGGGCGGCGCCGCACCGCCCGAGGAGATCGGCGGATCGCACCGACGCCTCGCGTTGGGCGACCTTGAGTCCGGCCTCGGCCGCGAGACGACCCGCGCCGGCGTCCTTTGTGTGCAGGGCCATCGCCTCGATCACCGCGCCACCGATCTCTGCGGCGATGACCCCGAGCTCATCCGACATCTTCGACGGATCGGCGCCCAGGCGAAGGGCATGGTGGAACGCCATCGCCGCAGCGCTCGACGTGAAGCCGCGATCGCCCTCGCAGGACGGGCACATCCCCGGGATCGTTGTCGTCGGCGGCTTCCTCCGGCAGATCGGCGCGGAAGTCACCTTTCGTGACCTGCGTCTCGATGCGCTCCGGTTCGGCGGGAACTCGAAGGACGTCCTTGCTTCGATCGACCATGCTCGCGCCTCACCCTCGGCGGGCGGCGGCGGCACGCTGACCGGAGCGTACGACCGTTGATACCGACGTGCCGCGTGAAGTCAGGCTGACGGGGGGATGTTCGCGTTGAGGTGCAGGACGTTGTCGGGGTCGTACGCGGTCTTGATCGCCTGGAGACGCGCGTACTTGTCTCCGTATGCGCTCCGAACGCGATCGGGCTCGACCTCGGTCATGAAGTTCACGTAGCTACCCACACCGTCGGCGTACTGCACCAACGCGGACCAGTAGTCGCGGACCCAGGCCCGCTCGGCCTCGTAGGTCGACGGGTCGGGCGTGGTGCCCGAGATGTTGATCACGTAGCGGACGTTGCGGCTTCCGCCGAACGCTGAGCTGTCGCTCGGAATCCGTCCGTAGGCACCGCCCATCGCGAAGATCGGCACGAAGGAGAGCGGTGACATCTTCTTCGGCTGGTGCTCGAGGATCGCCTCGATCGCGCCGTCGCTCAGTTCGCTCAGGTACACGGCCTTCTCGTAGGAGTGCATCCCCCACGGTGCTGACTCGTCGAACATCTGCTGCAAGGCGACGTACGGCATCGGCGACACCATCGTGACGATCGGCGAGAGCGACTCCGTGATCGGAGCGATGAGCGCGGCATGGGTCGCCTCGTCGCCGAGTCCGACCACGGCGAGCGCGAACGCCGGAGTGAAATGCAACTCCTCCGGCACGAACGGCGCGGGTGGGGCGCTGAGGCCGGCCAGGAACACGCCGCACTCGTCGGGAAGGCCTTCGACGAAGTCGCGCGCGAACTCGAACATCTCGCGCCCCTGGTCGGGGCGGAACAGGAAGAGCCCGAGGTGGACGAATGGACCGACCGGGTGGAGTGCGAACTCGAACTCGGTCACGATCCCGAAGTTGCCGCCACCGCCTCGGATCGCCCAGAAGAGATCTGTGTTGTCGGTCTCTGAGACGTGCAACACCTGACCGTCGGCGGTGACGACCTCGGCGCCGACGACGTTGTCCGACGACAACCCCGCGAGACGCGAGAGCCAGCCGAGCCCGCCGCCCAACGTCAGACCTGCGACTCCGGTGTGGCTGATGAACCCGCCCGGCACGGCCATCGCATGTTCCTGCGTCGCGGCGTCGAGCTCGCCCCACGTCGTGCCACCGCCGCACCGTGCCCGAGCTGCGGCTGCATCCACGCTCACGGCCTTCATCGGCGTCAGATCGATCATGAGACCGCCGTCGCACAACGCGAATCCGGCGTAGTTGTGTCCCCCACCGCGAACCGAGACCTCGAGACCCTCACGCCGCGCGAACGCGAGCGCCGCGACGACGTCGCCGCTGCTGGCACAACTTGCTACGACGCCAGGCCGCCGGGTGATCGCAGCGTTCCAGATGAACACGGCCTCGTCGTATCCGGCCTGGCCTGGTAGCGAGACCTTGCCGCCGATGCCTGCCTGCAACTCGTCGGCCTTCTTCTGCGTCACGTCACCCATGATTCGACCTCCCAGGATTCGACTGCGTTGACGTGGAGGACGCTACGCCTCGGATCGCATCCGCGCTCGGGCGATCATCGGGCACGAGCGAGTCACTTCGGAGGAAGCGACCGCGCGTGGTCGAGGCCCCGCTCGAGCCATCCGGCCAGGTCGTCGTCCTCGGAGAGTCCGACCTCGCTGACGTAGACCATGCCGCGCATCGACCGCCCCGTGAAGTCCATCTCGCGAGCGTTCGGCAGCACCAGCGCGGCCGCATATGCGTCGTGTCCGACTCGGACCATCAGCTCGCTCCCGACGATTCCGAAACACATGTTGCCGCTGCGCATGAAGCACAGCCCGCCGAACATCTTGCGTTCGGTCATGTCGGGCTGGTCCGAGGTCAGATCTCGGATCCGTTCTGCGAGGCCTTCATCGAATGCCATCGTGAGAGCGTAGGTCGGAGCGGATCCGAGATCAGAGTGAAGCTCGGCCGACCATCCGTCATTCCGCGTGATACTTGTCGTTCGTGCGGCGTTGTACAGAGTTGATCGGTCGTGAGGTCGAACTTTCGCTGGTGGAATCCGTGTTGGGCCGTGTCGACGACGGATCGGGCCCGGCAATTCTCGTGTCAGGAGATGCGGGGGTCGGGAAATCCTCACTCGTACGAACGGCGTTGGGCGACGCCTTCTTCGGCTGACACCCGCTGAACGGTCGGTGCTGGGCGTGATTGACAATCATTGCGAATGGTAGTACTTTCCATACTAGTTAATTAGCCGATAGAGAAAGTATGGGAGGTGGACCAGGATGTCCGTGATCGAGGCTGACCGACTCAGCGAGACCTTCGCCGCACTCTCGAACTCGACCAGGCGGGCGATTCTGGCCCGCTTGGCAGACGGCGAGGCAACCGTCAATGACCTCGCCGAGCCGTTCGAGCTCTCGCTCCCCGCGATCTCGAAGCACCTCAAGGTGCTCGAACACGCCGGTTTGATCACGCGGGGCCGACGAGCCCAGTACCGACCGTGCACTCTCGACGCTGCACCCCTACAAGAGGTCTCGAGTTGGGCCGAGCAGTACCGGCCCGTTTGGGAGGCACGTTTCGACCGGATGGCCGAGTACGTCGCGCAATTGAGCAAACGACGAACGACAGGTGAACGCGATGAGTGACAGCAACGATGCCCAGAACGCGGTGGTGATCGAGCTCAGCTTCGATGCTCCCGTGGAAGTGATCTGGTCCATGTGGACCGATCCGGAGCGTTTCAAGGTCTGGTACGGCCCAGTCGGCGCCTCGATCCCTGTCGCTCAGATGGACGTGCGCGTCGGCGGGACGCGCCGTGTGTGCATGGAGATGCAGACCCCTGGCGGGGCGATGCAGATGTGGTTCACCGGCGAGTACACCGAGGTCGTCGACAACCAGCGACTCGCCTACACCGAGTCCATGTCCGACGAGAACGGCAACGTGATGTCACCCTCCGAAATGGGCATGCCTGAAGGGCATCCGACGACGACCGAGATCCGCGTCGAACTCGAACCCGTCGGCGGTCGCACGAAGATGGTGATGACCCACCTCGGCATTCCCGAGGGCTCTCCGGGTGCCGCTGGATGGACCATGGCGTTCGACAAGCTTGCCGCCCACGTCGAAGCCCACCTCGACCGATAGCGGCGCTACGGCGTCGCGTACGTCTCGGCGCTGGTGCTCTCGAACTCGTAGCCCACCAACCAACTGCGGTCAGTCTCGTGTGGTGAGAATGCGCCGGAGGTTGGCGAGGTCCTTGCGGTTCGCACGACGCATCGCCGCTGCCATGAACGGTGCGACAAGGGACGAGAACCCTGAGGGTTCACCCCGATTGCGCAGCGTCATGTGCGTCGCGTCGTCTCCGACCGCCGTCCAGGTGTAGGTGGTCTCCATGGGGAACGGGCCCTGAGCGGTTCGCATCACCGTCCGTTCGCCTGGGACGAGTTCGATGATCTCGTAGGTGTAGGCCAAGGTCTTGCCGAGGAAGTGGGCGACGAATGCCACCCGCGAACCTTGCGTCGCCGGCGGAGGCGTTTCCCAGCGGATCGAGGCGATGTTGGCATACCACTCCGGGGCGTTCGCGGGGTCGGCCGCGTAGGTAGCCACGACCTCGACGGGACGTTCGATCGTGAGCTCGGTGAGCACGTCGACGCTCACGACATGGCCTTCCGAAGAATGATGGTCTCAGCCATCGGAGCGATACTCGAAGTCGGTCGCGAACGCGGCGTGAGGGCCGCGGATCTCCCAGCGCAGCGCGTCGTCGCTCGACACGAGTTCTGCGCCGTGGAGTTCGGTCCCGGGATGATCGAACCCGGGGATCCCACACCTCACGTCGCCGACGTCGGAGGCCTCACCCTGGGCCACGACCGAGAGGTACCCGACCACGTCGATGCGTTTCGAGGACGCGACGTGCTCGACGGCGATGCGCGCCCGTCGAACCGCGTGGACCTCTCCGATGGCTGGCCCGTAGAGGGTGGCAACGGTGCCGCCGGCTCGGCCGAGGAAGATGTCGGCGAGGGCCTCGTGCTGCCCATCGCCCGCCCGCTCGTCGACGTAGAGAACGACCTCCCACGCAGTCGACGGCTCGACATCGTCTCTGTAGCGGAGCGAGAGCACCATGTGCAGGTCAGACAGGTCGAGTGTGCCGGCGTGGCCGTCGGCAATGTGCCACGACAGCGTGCCGAAGCAGACGCCGTGGGTCGAGTTGCCGCCTGGCCGTCCATGAACGCTGCGGCAGGGACAGATGGCCTCGCAGTTGCATGCCTCGAAATACGACCCCGAGACTCGCCACCCCTGCGCGTTGAGCACCGCTACCACGAGGCAGAGACTAGGTGCGCAGATGCGTTCAGAGGAGTAGAACGAAGTCAGCGACGACCCGGAGGCACACCATGGCCTGGACCCTTGAAGGCACCTACTTCGAGAACTGCTCGTGCGACACGATCTGCCCGTGCACCTGGTCCGGGCTGACCGCAGCCGCGACCCATGACCGGTGCTTGGCGATGCTCGCGTTCCACATCGACCGTGGCGACGTCGAGGGAGTGGACGTCAGCGGGCTGACGTTCGCGCTGGTGGTCGACACTCCACCGGTCATGTCGCACGGAGGCTGGAAGATGGGCGTGGTGATGGATGCTGCGGCGACGGAGGCTCAGGCAGGAGCCCTCGGCCGAGTGCTCGGCGGTGAGCTCGGCGGCCCTCCCGCGATGCTCGGCCCACTCATCGGCGAGATGGCCGGCATCGAACAGGTCGCTGCCGAATGGCGTCAGACCGACGGCACGCTGTCGGTGCGTTTCGGTGACCTGATCGACGTCGAAGTGTCGGACCAGTTCTCGGGTGACGTTCCGGGCCCGGTCCAGCTCGTGAACGTCTTCCATCCTGCGAGCACGACGCTCACCGTCTCGCCGGCAACGAAGTCGAAGGTCGACGCGTTCGGAATCAGGTTCGACGGCACCGGAACCAGCGGGTTCAACGCCCCGTACGCCTGGTCGGCGTGACGGCAACGACCGCACCGCGGCAGCGAGCGGCGCGACGGGTCACACCTCAGCACATCGGCCTGCTCGGTGTTGCCGCGCTGGCGTGGGCCGGGGTCATCGCGTTTGCCCGCCACATGGGCAACGGCGCCGGCACGATGGGCTTGCCGTTCGGTGAGTTCATGGGGATGTGGTCGCTGATGATGGCCGCGATGATGCTGCCGGCCGTGGCGCCGGTCGCCACGCTGTACGCGCGCACCATCACGTCGAATCCAGTGCGCAGACTCCTGTTGTTCGTTGGCGGCTATCTCGTCGTGTGGTCCGCGGTCGGCGTGCCGGCCTACCTGGCATTGCGAGTCGTCGACGACCGCGCTGCGGGCGCCGGGTCGACGATGCGCATCGTCGCCGTGGTCATCCTCGGCGCCGTCGGCATCTATCAGCTCACGCCACTCAAGACGATCTGCCTCCGGCACTGTCGGTCACCATTGGGCCAACTCCTCCACTACGGCAACATGAAGGGTCGCGGTCGCGATCTGAAGGTGGCGGTGCACCACGCCGGGTTCTGCCTCGGTTGCTGCTGGGCACTCATGGCGCTGTTCGTGGCCTTCGGCGTCATGAACCTCTGGGCGATGCTGGGCCTTGCCGCCTTGGTGGTCGGCGAGAAGGTCTCACGCCACGGCGAGACCATCGGCCGCGTGGCCGGAGCGATGCTCCTCGCGCTGGCCGTCCTCGTCGCGGCGTCGCCCCGGATCGCCGACGCGGTCGTGCCGACGTCGAGTGGGTCGACCATGAAAGGCATGTGATCGACAACTCGTGTTCCAGGCGTCGCCGATGATCTCGTCGCGTAGCCTGCAGAAGGTGGTCGAGCCACCTGAACGCTCCTCGGTGCGATTGGCAGAGCTGGTCGCGGCGCGGCGCGGCTCGCCGATCGGATCGGCCTCGGCCTCGGCCTCGGCAACGACGATCGCGCGAGCGTCTACTACACGGCGCTCCTGATCAGACGCGGAGTGGACCGTCAAGATGCATCCACGCCGCATGCCGAGCTTGGCTGAGCATCTCGCGGGTCGACGTGCTCGATGTCCCCCACCTCCGCTTCTCGTACGAGACGCGCAACGCGGACGGCAACGCGTCGCGGGTCATGTGGTCCACCACATCCATCCCGTGATCCACCAGCAAGGAGAATGTCCATGGGCGAAGGTATCGAGAGAGACGGCCGAGAAGGTCGACGAGTTCCCGGTCGCAGTGGATCGCTCCAGCGACCTCGACGGTTACACCGTCAATTTCGTGTCGATCCTCGAGACGCACGATCTGGCTCCCATGCTCAAGGTGCTGCCGGGCGAGCACTGCTCGTGTCCGCACTGGGGTACATGCTCAAGGGCCGCATGACCGTCACCTACGGCGACCAGACGGAGGTCTTCGAGGCGGGTGATGCGTTCTACATGCCACCCGGACACACGCCGGCGGCCGAAGGCGGCAGCGAGTTCGTGATGTTCAGCCCAGCTGACGAACTCGCCGCGACCAATGCGGCGGTCATGGCCGGCACGCACGCAGCGCACAACGGCTGAGCTGGGTTATCCCCGGTGATCAGTGCCAATCGCTGATCTTGACGTCGTCCGGCGCGGGCCTTCCGTGCCCCGTCTCCACGAGCTCCTTGAGACTCATCAGGAAGGTCGCCCACTTGGTGCTGCAGTGGTGCATGAACTCGACCGGCTCGCGCCAACCCTCGTGCTTGAACTGGATGATCGTGTACTCGCCACGCTGTTCGAGTTTCCAGCAGATCTCGGTTCCGACCCACTCCTCGGGGCCGTCGGTGACGAGCCACCGCACACGGCCGCAGGGATCGAGCTCGAGGACCTCCATGTCGAAGCCACCGGCGTCGCCGAATCGGAACGAGAACTTCCCGCCGACCTCGCTCGAGCCCACTGTGTCGGTTGTCCACCAGCCGGCGATGCCGTCTGGAGTTGCCACCGCTCGATAGACCTCGTCGAGCGGAGCGACGACGCCGATCCGGTGCAGGATGTCGACCATTTCATTCTCCTTGCTTGTCGTTTCGATTGCGTTCGATCGTCTCGGCGATCCGCTTGATCCGGCGCAGTCGCGCGTCCCACGTGTCGCCGACCGCTGACAACTGGGCGACCGCTCGGGCGAGCTGCGCCTCGTCGACCTGGTAGTAGCGCTCACGACCAGCGGGCTCGGCGTGCACCAGACCGACCCGGTCCAGCACAGCCAGATGCTTCGAGACGGCCTGCCGGGTGACGGGCAACCGCGCGCTGAGCGACGTGGACGTGCCCGGTCCTCCGGCGAGGAGGAGATCGATGATCCTGCGCCGCGTCGGGTCGCCGATCGCGGACCACAGGTCATCGTCGACCGTGGTGATCATGACGTGGAGACCCGTCGCGCGACGTACGCGCCGAGTGCAGGGATGTAGTGGTCCCACCCGCTCGCGTGCTCGCGGTAGTGCTCCTCGAGGACTGCGATCTCCCATCCCATCGCGCGAAACCCGTTCTCTGTCATACGGATGCGAGTTCCCTCACCGCTCGGTACGAGATCGAACGTGACGAGCAACGAGTTTCCACTCCGCTCTTCCTCCGAGAAACACCAGCGGAACGAGAATCGCTTCGGAGGATCGACCTCGACGACGGCGAGTGCGACGGTCGTCGTCTCACCCGTCTCTGCGTTGCGCCACACGAGTTCGCCGGGCGCGCCCGTGATCGGCTCGAACCGTGCGTCGTCGGGCCACCATTCCCGCATGTGCTCGGGCCCGACTGATCACCTCGAAGACCACCTCGGGCGAAGCGTCGACATGGATGTCGCGCTCGATCGATCCGTACTCCATGCTCGCCAACCTTTCGCAACCTTTAGTTGCGTCACCATAACACGGGCTCGTCTCAACACGCAACCATTGGTTGCGTATATTGGATCAGAGTCCCCCGGGACTCACGACATCGGGTCGCGACCGCGATCTATCCGATCCTCCCCGTGGACCGCAGTTGCTCGCGCTCGCGTTCGAGGCTCAGGGCGTACTCCTCGGCCGACGCCCGGCTCTCGTGCAGCAGGGCGTTCTCCGCGCGTAGGTGGCCCAGGTACGGCGGCGGCTCGCCCGCGACCGCCCCGTGCACCAGCGGGAAGAGCTCACCGGTCAGATTGTTCCTCGTCCTGGCATCCATGAGGCAGGCAGTGAAGGCACGGCGGGGGCGCGACGACGGGTTGACCCCGGACCTGTGCAGCAACCAGTTGTGGACCACGACGGCGTGACCGGCGCGAACCGGGAGCGACCTCACCCGGTCGGCAGTGCAGTATCGGGCGACGTCCTCGTCGCGCACCGTGCTCCCGTACCAGCTGAGCAGCCCGAGCCGGTGTGATCCGGGCACGATCTCCATGCACCCGTTCTCGGGCAGCGCATCGTCGAGTGCCACCCACACCGTGACGAGTGGGTCGCGATCGAGCGCCCAGACCTCTCCTCCGTCCTGGTGCCACGGCAGGACGGTGCCCTGGCCCGCCGGCTTGTTCATGACCATGGCCCGGAAGATCGACAGCGGCGCATGACGCCCGTACTGCCGGGCGCACGCGTCGAGGAACGCCGGGTGTGTGATCAGGCGGGCGAACTCGGTATCGGTCTCGAGGCCCTGCACCTTGCGGTAGAGCAGCGTCCCGTCATCGAGGGTTCCCATCGCCGCCGGGAGGTCGTCGTATGACCCCCCGGTGTCCATCTGGAAGAGCACGTCGGGGTTGCGGAGTCGTCCGAGCGCGAGGTCGTCGACCCGGCGCCGGAGCATCTCGAGCTCGCCGTCGTCGACGACACGCCCGAGATGGACGAACCCATCGCGGGAGTACTCGTCCCATTGTTGATCGGTGAGCATTTCCTGGCTCCTGCGTCGTCGGCGCAAACGGTAGTTGAGGCTCGCCGCGGAACACCGCGAACGCGCCCGAACCGCGCCGAGAGACACGGCCTCCGGGCCGATCCGGCGGCGCTCGACAGCCGCGAGCCTCTGCGAGCCGAGCGCTAGCGTGCGCTCGGTGATCGCCGCCACCATCGTCGCGCGCAACTACCTGGCGCAGGCGCGGGTGCTGGCCGCGTCGTTCCTTCGACACCACCCCGGCGCGCGGTTCGTCACCCTGGTGATCGACGGCGGCGAGAGCGACCGAACGACGGCGCTGACGGCCGGCGAGGTGTGTATCCCCGCCGATCTCGGGATCGACGGCGGCGGTTGGGAGCAGATGGCCGGCATGTACCCGGTGATGGAATTCGCGACCGCGTTGAAGGCCGCTCTCCTCCGACACCTCCTCGGCGACGCGGGCGGGCCGGACGGCGCCGTCTGCTACCTCGATCCCGACATCGTCGTGTACCGGCCGTTCCCCGAGGTGTTCGCCGAGGCAGCGCGGGCCGGGATCGCGCTCACGCCACATGTGCTGCACCCGGTCCCGCGGGACGGACTCGAGCCGGACGAGCGCTCGTTGATGCACTCGGGGATGTTCAACCTCGGGTTCATCTGCGTCGGCCCGCTCGCGTTGCCGTTCCTCGACTGGTGGGACGAACGCCTCCGCGTCGACGCCGTCGTCGACCTCGCGAACGCCCTGTTCACCGACCAACGCTGGGTCGACTGGGTGCCGGCACTCTTCGGCTGTTCTGTGTTGCGCGACCACGGGCTCAACGTCGCGTACTGGAACGCTCACGAGCGGCCGCTGCGGCGGGCCGGGGACGGCTCGATCGAGGCAGCCGGAGAGCCGTTGAAGTTCTTCCACTTCAGCGGGTTCGACCCCGACGTCCCGTCGCGCCTGTCGAAGCACGCGGGCGATCGCCCTCGATGTCGACCGGCCGATCTTCCGATCCTCGCCGAGCTTTGCGCCGACTATGCCGAATCGCTGCGTCTTGCGGGCCTGACGACGCATCGAGGCCTGCGGTACGGCCTCGCTGCTACGTGGCGCGGCGTCTGCCTGACGCCCGTCGTTCGTTCTGCCTACCGCACTGCGGTCAAGGCAGCGGCCAGCAGCGGCTCGTTGCCTCCTCCCGCCCCCTTCGGAGACGACGACGGGAAGGCCTTCGTGCAGTGGTTGGTCGCCCCGATGATGGGCCCGCCCGAGCTCGGTATGGCGGTGTGGCATCGCCAGCTGTGGGTCGAACGTCCCGACCTCCGGGCAGCGTTCCCTGATCCCGGCGGCGCCGACGCCGACCGGTTCCGGGCGTGGCTCGACGTCGACCCGGACGCTCAACGCATCCACGACCAGATCTGCCTCCCGCCGCGCGAGGCGGCTTCCCACTCGATCGTCGAGCGCGACCCAACACGCACGCGACCCGACCACGGGTGGAACGTCGTCGGCTACATGTCGGCCGAACTCGGCGTCGGGGAGGCCGGGCGGCGAATGAGCCTCGCGATCGAGAGCACCGGGATCTCGACCGAACTCGTTGCGGTTTCGGCGGACGCGTCGCGCGGCGAACACCGCTCCCGCCGCGAGCTCCGGACCCATCTCCACTATCGCGACTCGCTGTTCTGCGTGAACGCCGACCAGCTGGCTGCCGTCAGCGCCCGGACCGATGACCGCACGACCGGGAAAGGGCGCCGGATCGGGCTGTGGTTCTGGGAGGTCGACCGGTTCCCCTCGGGTTGGCACTCCGCCTTCGGCCTCGTCGACGAAGTCTGGAGCGCGAGCTCGTTCACGACCGACGCCCTCCGTGCCGTGTCGCCCATCCCCGTGCGCACCATCCCGCTGCCGGTGTGGGCACCGTCCGCACCGACCCCGTTTCGTCGGCATCATCTCGGGATCCCCGACGGCGTGGTGTACCTCTTCACGTTCGACTTCCATTCCGTCGCGGGTCGCAAGAACCCACTCGGCGTGCTCGACGCATACGTCCGCGCATTCGGCCCCGATGACGGCGCGACGCTGATCCTCAAGTCGATCAACGGTCAGTCGCATCCGGTCGAATTCGATCGCGTGCGCCATGCAGCCGCCGATCGTCGCGACATCGTGGTGTGGGACGGCTACCTGGACCAACATCAGGTCCAAGCGCTGGTCGAGCTCTGCGACTGCTACGTGTCGCTGCATCGGGCGGAGGGATTCGGACTGGGGATGGCAGCCGCCATGGCGGCGGGGCGTCCCGTCATCGCCACCGGGTACTCGGGGAATCTCGAGTTCATGGACGACCTGTCGGCACTGCTCGTGCCCTTCGACCTGGTTCCCGTCGGCGCCGGTATGGGCCCGTACCCTGCCGACGCGTGGTGGGCTGACCCGGACCTCGAGGCCGCAGCCGCCCACATGCGGCTGGTGTTCGATCACCCCGACCGAGCGCGAGCCATCGGTGAGCGGGGCCGGCGCCACGTGCTCGCCCGGCAGTCGATCCAGCGGGCGAGCGGTGCCATCGGCCCGTTGCTGATGAGCGCGGCCGCGACGTGAAGTTCGTCCTGATCGGCGACGTCGGGGGGGCCGGTGGGTTCCACGCCGGTGACGAGGCGATGCTCGAAGCCGCGATCGATCAGATCCGCGTCCGTGGCGCGACCGACATCGTCGTGATCTCCGACGATCCGATCGACACGGCCGCTCGGTACGGCGTGCAGGCGATCCCACGAATCGGGTTCCCGGCCGAAAACCCGCTCGTCGACTCACCCTGCGACACTCGTCTCGACGCGGTCCTCGAGTTGCTCCACGCGCGGGGCACGGCCTCCGATCGCGGCGCGGTCGTCGACGACTCGACGGCGACGGCCCGAGCCGTCATCGAAGCCGTCGCGTCGAGCGACGGGTTGATCGTGACCGGCGGCGGCAACCTGAGTTCGTCGTGGCCCGACCACGTGTATGAGCGCGTCGCCCTGCTCGAGATCGCGCGTCATCTCCGCGTCCCCAGCATCGTGACGGGACAGACCCTTGGTCCGCACCTGACGAAGCGGCAGCACGAACTACTGGCCGGCTCGCTGGGGTTTGCACGCCTCGTCGGACTCCGCGAGCAGGACTCCTACGAGATGGCCGACACGCTGCTGCCTCCGACGACTCCGCGGCGTCTCCAACTCGACGACGCGGCCTTCCTCGGGTCGGGTGCCGCGTGTCGGGTCGATGGTGAGCTCGACGGCGTCCAGCGTTTGCCCGAAGAGCGCTCGTTCGTGGCGCTGACGCTCAATCAGCCGTGTGCCGACGGCGCGGACGAGCTCGTCGGCGGGTTCGCCGAATTCGTGAAACGACTCCAGTCGACCACGGGGTTGCCGGTCTGGTTCATTCCCCACGTCGGACGGCTCGATGGCGAACCGACCGGCGACATCTTGCTGGGCGCGAGGCTCCTCGAGCGGCTGGGACATGGCGCGGGATTCGAGGTGGCGCCGCTGTTGGCGCCGCGGACCATCGCCGCCCTCACCCGCCGCGCCGCGGCGGTCGTGAGCACCCGCTATCACCCGCTGGTGTTCGGCACAGCGGGCGCCGTGCCGTGTCTCGGGATCACCCAGGACGCGTACACTGCGACCAAGTTGAGAGGTGCGCTCCGCCACGCCGGGCTGGCCGACTGGACAGTTCCGCTCGAGGCGGTGACGACCGGCCTGGCTGGTGAGTTGTTCGACGAGTTGTGGGAACGCCGCGACGAGATCGCACGCCACCTCGATCCCCTGTCGACGACCTGGCGCGCCCGACAGGTCCGCCATTGGGACGAGATGTGGGAGGCCGTGACCTCCCAGGGATCGGGCGTACCGGTCTCCCGCGTGGCCGACGAGCCTCCGGACACTCTGGTCCCGGAACTGGTGGCGCTGGCCGACGCCCAAGCTGTCGCCGACTCACTGACGGCTCGCGTCGCGGTCGACGAGCGACGATGGCGCGCATCGTTCCGCGACGCCGAACGTTACGCGCGGTCGCTCGAGGCCACCCTCGCCGCCCGAGTCATCGAGATCGACGGGTTGCATCACGCTCTGGCAGAGTCAGAGTCGAGGGTGCTCGGTCTCGAAGCTCGTCAGGCGATGATCGAGGCCGAGGGCATCCAACTTCTCGACGACGCGATGCACGCCGAGCGCTCGGCGGTTGCCGCCCGCGCGCTCGCCGTCGACGTGCGACGGCAGCTCGACGCCAGCGCAGCGCGGAACACCGAGATGGTCGCGTCGCTGGCGGCGGCAACGGCGGCGGAGAGCTTCCACCGCGCTCGAGTCGATCAGCTCCGGGCGACCAAGACGCTGCGATGGACCTCGGCGCTGCGGCGCGCCTGGGGTCGGATCCGTCCCGGAAGAAGAGTCGTGAGGAAGTTCAAGAGGCGGGCCGGCTCGACGCAGCCGGGGATTCGCTCGCCATCGTCGGCCGAGGCTTCGGTGTTCAGACGTTGAGTTCGTGCCGGATGACTGGTTCGAGGACGATCCAGGGATGGCCGCTGGCGGGTCGGGTTCCGGCTGCATCCCATCCGGCGAGTTCGACGAGAGCCCGGAGGGCGTGGATCTGTCGATGCCATCGAAGGATGGTCTCATCGAGTTCGACCGAGTTCCCGGTCGCTCTCTGCTAGCTGGTGAGGAATCGCCGAGCGATCCCGCGGGCCACTGGCGCCAGGAGGGCTGCTCCGGCCTTCGGGAGTGGAATCGGAGGGTTGGCGAGCATGAGTTGGGTGAACGAGAGGTCGAACGCGGGGTGTGCGATGCGGGCGACGGTCCAGTCGACGAGTACCGACCTGTCGCCGTCAACGAGGAGGTTGAACGGGTGCAGGTCGCCATGGCAGATGACCCGAGTGGTGGTCGCGGGCTCTGTCTCGAGAGCCTCGAGTCGCTGGGCGATGGGCCCGGGGTCGAGTTGGTGGAGCGCTGCGGTGATGTGTGCGAGTTGGTCGGGGAGCCGGCGGACGAGGTTCGGGATCTGCGTTGCAATGCTGCCGAAGCTGAGTCCCCCGAGTGGTGGTTGTCCGTCGATGTGGTCCATGACCATCAGGTAACGGCCGAGGGGTGAGCTCGATGGCGCGGTGAGTCGTACGGCCGGCGATGCGAATCCCTGGGCGGTGAGCCCGCGTTGGACGGTGGCCTCCCACTCCCCGAGCGTTGCGTCGGGGATGATCCGCGCGACGAGTTCTCCGTCGAGACCGTCGGGCGCGTCGACGAGGCGGAATCGGTACATCTCGGCGTAGAACCCACCCGAGAGTGGCGTCGGTGGTGCCGCGAAGTCGAGGGTGTCGCGTCCGGTCGTCTCGCGGAGAGTCGCGAGGAGTCGACTGACCTGATCGTTCATTCGTCAGCTCTCGATCTGTTCTTTCGCCGGACCCTCGGTGGCGTTGGCGGGATGGGTTTCGTACATGCGGACCGCGACGACGAGACCAGAGGCCGCGGTGATGGCGGCCACTGTGTAGATGGCGGCGGACAGTCCGAGAACGTCGGCGGTCACTCCGGCGAGGAGCGCGCCGATAGCAAAGCCACCATCGCGCCACAGTCGGTACACCCCGACCGCTCGCGCCCGCCACGCGGGGTGGGCGACGTCACCGATGGCGGCGAGCAACGTCGGGTACACCATCGCTGTCCCGGCGCCGAGGAGTGTGGCCCCTGCGGCCCAGATCCAGAATCCGGTCGTCGCGGCGATGAGAGCGAGCGCCACGGCTTGGATCAGCATGCCGCCCGCGATCAGGTGCTTTCGGCCGATCCGGTCGGAGAGTCCGCCGGTGACGAGCTGGCCGAGACCCCACACAGCCGGGTACAACGCAACGAGGATGCCGATCCGGCTGACCGACAGTCCGGCGGCGGCGAAGTAGAGGGGGAACAACCCCCAGGCGAGACCGTCGTTGAGGTTGTTGACCATCCCTGCCTGCGAACACGACGACAGCGCCTTCTCTCGGAATGACGTGAGAAGAAAGATGTCCTTCGTCGACATGTCACCGGCGAGGCCGTCGGCGGTCGGTCTGTGGTCCGAGGCTTCGTGCTTCGCATGACCGTGTGTCTCGCGAACGAAGATCGTCGAGATCGCGAGGCCGAGACCCGCGTACGCGAGACCCAGGTAGAACGGTGCAGGACGTAGCCCGTGGTTTGCTGCGATGAACCCGGTGGCCAGCGCGGTGATCGCGACGGCGCCATAGCCGGCAGCCTCGTTGAAGCCCATCGCGAGACCGCGTTTGGCGGGTCCGACGAGGTCGATCTTCATGATCACGGTGGTCGACCAGGTGAGGCCCTGGTTCACGCCCAGCAGCACGTTCGCGGCGATGACCCAGCCCCACGACGGCGCCCACACGAGAAGGAGCGGGACCGGCGCGCCGATGAGCCAGCCGGCGACGAGCACCGGTTTGCGCCCATAGTGGTCCGACAGCGTGCCGGCGAAGAAGTTGGTGACGGCCTTCACGGCACCGAACGCGACGATGAACGTGAACGCGCTCGAGAATGCGGCGAGCCCGAACACGCGGGTTGCGAGCAGCGGGAGGACGGTGCGTTCCTGACCGATCATCCCGCCGACGAGCGCGTTGACACCGACGAGCAGGAGGAATTGGGCCAGGTTCTCCCGCAGACCCAACCGGATCGTCGCGGCCGGCTCGACCGTGGTGCTCACGAGCGGACGAGGTCGCGGCCGGTCGCGGCTGCCCAGGTGTCAGGCCCGCCGGCGAGAACGGTCACGTCGCGGTGACCGGCGGCCGTGAGGAGACTGGCGCCGGTCATGGCCCGCTCACCGTGCCCGCACATGACCGTGATGGGCCCGCCGGGGATCTCGATGCTGGTGAGTTCGCCGAGTTCGATGTTGAGTGCGCTCGGAATGTGCTCCGTCAGGAACTCGTCGCGTTGGCGTACATCGATCACCGTGTCCGCGATCTCATCGGCGCCCACGAGCGGCGTGGAAGCGACGCCAAGGCCCGCTGCCTGCCAGGAGTCGACACCGCCGTCGAGCCGGCCGGCGAGTTGCTCGATCCCGACGGTCAGACATTGTCGGACCAGGTCCGCCTCGTCCTGGTCGTCGTCGATGACGAACACGACCGGATGGTCAGGGTCCACGAGCCATCCCGCCCAGCTGCCGAAGACCGATCGAAGTTCGATCGACATCGCGCCTGCGGGATGCGCCGCGGCGTAACGGGCGATCGACCGCACATCGACGAGGGTCGCCCCGCGGTCGACCAGAGCTGTCGCTTCGCCGGGAGTGACACGAGCGAGCACAGGAACCTCGTCGTAGACGTGCGGCCCTCGGCGGTTCACCTCCGGCAGCCGGCGGAAGTGGGCGGGTAGCGATCCGAACCCGGCGAGAATCCGATCGACGAACGTGTCCTCGTCGAGACTGGCGACGGGGTTGCCCGCACGTTCACGACCGATCGTGGTCGTGCGGGCCGAGCCGGCAGGCGCGGCGCAGAACGAACCCGCACCGTGCGTTGGGAAGACGGCGAGGTGGTCGGGCAGCGCGAGCAGTGTCTGGATCGAGTCGTGCTGTTCTCGGGCGAGTTCCTCCGAGTGTTCGGAGCCCAACAGGTCGGTGCGTCCGACAGTGCCGACCATCAGCGAGCCGCCGCTGAACAACGCGACGGGCTCGTGGTCGTCGAGCAGCAGGTAGGCGAGGTGGTCGGGGGTGTGGCCGGGTGTTGCGATCGCACGCAACCGGTAGCGGCCGACCTCGATCTCGTCGCCACCGCCCATCGCGCGGTGCGGCACCAGCAGTCCGCCTTCGGCGGGCGCGAGGAACGTCGCGCCGTCGGCGGCGAGGTCCGGACTTCCGGAGATGTAGTCGGCGTGCGTGTGGGTGTCGGCGGTGAAGGCGATGCGGAGGCCGCGGCGTCGAGCCTCGTCGCGTTGGGCGCTGGGCATGCGGGCGGGGTCGACGACGAGCGCCGTCCGGTCGCCGAGGTCGACGAGGTAGGACGAATGGCCGAGGCCTTCGTCGACGAACTCGACGATCACCGGAGCGACAGTGTCGGTCATGCCGGTTGGGTGGCGGCCACCAGGATGTATCCCAGGAACGGGACGGCTCGCGCCATCCGGGGCATCAGCCAACCCATCTTGCGGACGTTCGCTGGACGGCATGCGACATGACCCATGATGGCAAGACTGCGAAGGAACCCCTCGTCGGAGAGGAAGCCGCGCGGGGTCATCATCTCGAACGGACCGGTCTCGGTAGCGAGGTCGGAGAGGCCGGCACCCTCGTAGATGCGAATCCAGTCGGCCTCGGTGTCGAATTGGAGGCCCGGGCAGACCTGGCCGAGGAAGATCTCGCGGGCCTCGGCGGTCGGTGGTTCGCGCCAGAGAAACTCGGTAGCGAGAACCCGACCACCGGGCTTGGTCACACGCGCGAGTTCCGACGCCGCGCGCTCGCGGTCGACGAACATCGTCACCGCCTCTGCGATCACCACGTCGAAGGAGTCGTCGGGATACGACAGTTCGAGGATGTCGGCTTCGTCGACGGTCACTCGATCCCCGAGATCCGCCGTGTGAACGTTGTCGGCCGCTCGTTCGAGCATCAATGGCGAGATGTCCGCAGCGGTGACGTCCGCACCGAAACGACGCGCGATCTCGATCGCAGTCGTGCCCACCCCGCACCCGACATCGAGGACGCGCTCCCCCGAGTCGATCTGCGCACGCCGAAGAAGCGCTTCGGTCGCGGCGCGCCCACCGGGATGGATCACTCGCTTTCCGATCGTCGCCATGAACTTGTACGGATCCATTGCGGGGATCTCCGCACTGGCGAGCTTCGTCACCATCGTGCCCCTCCTCCGCTCGAACGTATTCAAACAGTGGCTTGAATATAGTCGAGCATGTCGGATATTCAAGTGATAGTTTGAATGCGATGTCTGAGGTCGACGGCCGGCTCGCCAAGAACGCGCTGTTCGATGCCTTCGCGTCGGTTGGCAAGGCGCTGGGCAACGGCAGACGGGCCGAGATCATCGACGTTCTGGCCCAGGGCGAACGATCGGTGGATGAGGTCGCCAGCCAGATCGATCAGAGTGTGGCCAACACCTCCCACCACCTCCGGAATCTCGCCGACGCCGGACTGCTGCAATGCCGTCGCGATGGCCAGCGGATCATCTATCGGCTCACGAGCGAC
>JAYTFP010000043.1:0-3791 GCA_043734285.1 Acidimicrobiaceae bacterium | reverse complement strand
GCTCGGTCTCACGCCTCGGGCCACGATCGTCGACACCTGTCTCGTCGGCGTCGATCCGGTGCTCATGCTCACGGGTCCGATCGATGCGACCCGGCATCTTCTCGCTCGCACCGACCTCGCCATGTCCGACATCGACGTGACCGAGATCAACGAGGCGTTCGCGTCGGTCGTGCTGGCCTGGGCGCGTGAGATGAAGGCCGATCTCGACACGGTGAATCCCAACGGCGGGGCGATCGCCCTCGGTCACCCGTTGGGCGCGACCGGCGCGTTCCTGGTCACCAAGGCCATCAACGAACTCGAACGAATCGACGCAACCCACGCACTCGTCACGATGTGCTGTGGCGGCGGTCTCGGCACCGGCACCTTGATTCGTCGGACGTAGGCCGCCGTGCGGTCACGCCGCCCGACCGTGGCAGTTCGACACGCCCTCGCGTTGGTCGCGGTGGTGTGTCTCGGCGCGTGCGCCGATCCGACGACCCGAGCGGCGGTCTCGAGGTCAGCGGCGGCCAGCCAGTCGAACGCGACAGTCGTGCGGGTCGTCGATGGCGACACGATCGTGGCCGACATCTCGGGCCGGTCCGAGAAGATCCGCATGATCGGGTTCAATACGCCCGAGAGCGTCGATCCTCGCAAGCCCGTCGAGTGCTTCGGGAAGGAGGCGAGCGCCCGCATGAAAGAGCTGCTCGCGCCGCACACGCCGATCCGTCTCGAGCGCGACGCCGAGAGCCGCGACAAGTACGGCCGGCTGTTGGCCTACGTCTATCGATCCGCCGATGGCATGTTCGTCAACGTGCAGATGGTTGTCGACGGGTTCGCGCACGTGCTGACGATCGCCCCGAACAACACCTACGCCGATCGGTTCCGTGCAGCGGAGAGCGAGGCACGAGCCGCGGGTCGCGGACTGTGGTCGGCCTGCCCGCTCACGCACTCATGAGTTGCTGCAGCGGCCGCCACCCGATCAGGTGCGCACCCGCCTGCTCGAGCGTGTCGCGCAAGCCAGGGGTCGTGACCAGCGCGTGGTCGTCGACCCGGGCTGCCCATCCGTCGCTGATGGCCCGCAGTTCGGGGCTGTCGACGGCGGGGTGCACGTAGAGCTCGGTGACGCCCGGGCGCAGATTGTCGGCGACGGCTTCGATCGCCGCGCGTGATCCGACGCCGTTGACGTAAATGAAGTAGTCGGGAAACACGACGCCCTCAGCCGCGGCGATGTCGCGAAACGGGAACCCGGCGAATTTCTGCACGCGGGTGCCCGCCATGCGCAGCGGCAGTCGGAACTCGACAGCGAGATCGAGGTAGATGTCGAAGAACTCGGGGCGGAGCTGCATCGCGCCCATGTGGCTGTCGAGATGCGTCACGTCGACGCCCCAGAGGATCGCCCGCTCGATCTGCGCCCAGCACTCCTTGCGAACCTCATCGAGGTCGGCGTGGTCCCAGATGTCCTCGATGGTGCGCGGGAATCCGCCGTCGCCATCGAGCATCGATGGTGCGTGCGTGATCGGCACCCAGCGGTAGTGGTCGTACTCGGCATTGACCGTGAGGTGCACGCCGACGTCTTCGCCGTCGTAGTCGGCCGCCGCGGCACGGGCCCACGGGCACGGAACCATGAGGCTTGCGCTGGTGGCGATGCCGGTGCGGAGTGCGTCGAAGCACCCCTCGTTCGCGGAATGGCTCATGCCCAGGTCATCGCAGTTGATGATCACGACGCGGTCGTCAGCCGAGTAGCCGAGACGCTCCGCCAGTTCCGTCATGGCCGAGAGCGTAGCGGCCTGTCGGCGAGGTCTGGCTCGGCGTCGAGATCCGTGATGGTCAGACGCTCAACAGTCGGCGAGGGCTGCCAGGGCCGAGCAGATCTCGCCACGACGGTCGCTTCCAAGAGCGCCGAGGCGCACCGTGAGCAACGACTTCGGAATCGAAGCGATCGAATCGAAGGCAGCAACGCTGTCGTGGTCGATGCCCGTCTCGGGCCCCAAACCGATCGCCGTGGGGATCCTGCGGATCGTCGACGTGATCGGCGCCACCACGACGTTGTTGAGCACGGGAATCGCTTCGTCTCTCGTGACCACGAGGACTGGGCGAGACTTTCCATTGGGCGGCTCGAGAAGCCAGATCTCGCCGTTGGCTACCACGGCTCGGCCTCGGTCATTGCAATCGCATTGGCCAGAGCGAGATCGTCGTCGTCGTCGGTCTGCGGCAGCTGGCGGTAGGAGTCGGCGATCGATTGACCGACGGCGCGTCGGCGATGGGCGATCGCGAGCTGTTCGACGGCCAGCCGGATTGCCTCCGAGCGAGAACTGGCAACGCCCGACTCGACGAGTTCGTCGAGCATCGACAGCTGGCGTTCACCGAACCGTGTGGGCACCTGTGTCGTCGTCATACGTTGAGTATACCGCTATGGGATACAGAAATGCCTCGGAGATCGCCTTCATCGTCGTACCAGGGGGTCACGAGGTCGAATCCTGAGTCGGCGAGCGTCGGCTGCAGATCCTCGAATTGCTCGCCTCCGATCTCTGTCACGAGCCAGCCGCCGGGTCTCAGAAGTCGATGGGCGGCCGTGATGACTCGCCGCACGAGGTCGAGTCCGTCGTCACCTCCGTCGAGAGCGACGCGCGGTTCATAGCGCTGCACGTCAGCCGGCAACAGACGTATCGCATCGGTCGGGACGTACGGAGCGACGGCTGTGACGACGTCGAACGCGCCGGCGCGAATCGGCGCCGCGAGGTCGCCCACCAGCGTCGGCACCCCGTTGCGTCGAGCGCACGCGGCCGCGCGCGGGTCGACGTCGACACCGATGACGGTCGCGGTCGGTACCGCTGATTGAAGGTACGCAGCGATGACACCCGCACCCGTGCAGAGATCGACGGCCCGACCGTGCGTGGGCAGCAACCCCGCGGCCCGATTTGCCAACTCCTCGCTCTGGATGCGCGGCTCGTAGACCCCCGCGTCCACGAAGGCGGTCAGCCCGCAGAAGCGCGTCGT
Source organism: Acidimicrobiaceae bacterium (assembly GCA_043734285.1). Classification (GTDB taxonomy): domain Bacteria; phylum Actinomycetota; class Acidimicrobiia; order Acidimicrobiales; family Microtrichaceae; genus JAYTFP01. The sequence goes on along the minus strand of JAYTFP010000043.1, from coordinate 815 downwards.
GCCGGTGATCCACGCGAGGGGTTCGCCCTGCTCGCGCCGCGCGATCCATGACTCGAGCGTGAGTTCGTCCGTCACAGCAGCCAGCAACTCGACGGCTTCCTCCGCCGCGGCGACACATCCGGCTGATGACAGCCGCTCGATGGCCGCGGTGAGGACAGACTCATCGACGTGCATGGTCGGAGTATGGCTCCGCCGGCCGGTCCCGTGACGAGGGTTGTGCGGCAACTACCGTCCCAAGCGAACGAGGAGAGGCGAATCGATGAAGACCATGACATGTCGCCAACTGGGTGGCCCCTGCGATGTCGCGCACACCGCGACGACTGCCGATGAGGTCATCAAGGCGCAGGACAAACACCTGAAGGACGCAGTCGCAGGTGGCGATGACACGCACGCCGCCGCATTGGCCGAAATGAAGGGTCGTTGGAAGCGCCCCATCTCGGGAATGAAGTGGTACAAGAACGCCAAGAGCGAGTTCGCCGCGCTTCCCGACGACTGATCGTACGTTGCGATCGATGAAGTCGAGACTCAGTGTTGCGCTGGTGCTGCTGCTGATCTCCTCGACTGCGTGCGGGGCGGGGAGCGCCACCCCGGCGACGACCTCGACAACGGCGCCGACCCCTGTCGTCGAGAGGTGGCTGGCCTCGCACGTGTCGGCGGGCGAGTTCATGACATGCGCCACACGCGATCAGGGACCTTTTAAATGCTGGGGCTCTAACCCTCGATCCACCGATGAGCCTGTTGGTTTGAGGTGCGCGCGTCCGCGGAAAGTGCCTCCAGGACTGGGAGGATGACGGTTCTCTACATCGTCAGCAACC
>JAYTFP010000042.1:0-8737 GCA_043734285.1 Acidimicrobiaceae bacterium | reverse complement strand
CGCGGGTGTCGACCTGCGCCCGATCTTCGAGACTCCGTCGGCCGCGGGTCGTGATCACGTGATGTTCGCCCAGGACTCCGCCTGGTACGAGCGGTGCATCCACACCCGCTACGCGATCCGCGGGATGTTCGACGGTCGCTTCAAGTACGCCCGTTACTACGGCGTGGGCGGATCGTCGACGCCGTACGGCAAGAAGTGGCCGACGCCGAAGCTGTACGACGTCGACGCCGCGTTCGAGGATCACGACCACGAGCTGTACGACCTGCAGGAAGACCCCGGTGAGTTGGTCAACCTGGCGCACGACCGCGGCCGTCGCAACGAACTTCGTTCATGGTTCGACCGGCTCTTGGCCGCCGAGGCCGAAGAGTTCGCCCCGCTCGGCTAGCGATCCTCGCGTCTGTGCCGAGACGCGACGATGGGCAGGCCCGAGAGCCTGCCCATCCTCGAAGTTCGGTCGGTTCGACTCGGACTACAGCTTCCCTGCGGTCGAGTTGAAGCTGCCCGAGACCTTGTTGCCCAGGCCGGTGATTGCAACGATGCAAACGACGGCGATGAGGGCGACCAAGAGGGCGTACTCCACGAGGGTCGCGCCCCGCTCGGTACGGGCCTTGGTACGGATCCAAGCGGTGATGAATTCAAAGCTGGTGATCATGAGGGGTTCCTTGTTGTGCTCTGCGGTGCGTGACCGACGGTTACTTCGGGTGTTGGTACAACTACTCTGTGTGACCTTTGTACCGGGGACCTGATGTGATTTCGATGGGGCTTTTGGTCCAATCGAGGTAGGTCCCGAGGCTCTCGGGTCGGAGCGGCGGCGTTGCGCCGTGTTTCGATGACGGGTGGGCCTGCGACCCACCCATCAATCGATGTCGTCGGGCGAACCCGATCTAGAGCTTTCCTGCGGTCGAGTTGAAGTTGCCGGAGACCTTGGTGCCAAGGCCTGTGATGGCAACGACGCAGACGACGGCGATGAGCGCCACCATCAGGGCGTATTCCACGAGGGAACCGCCGCGCTCGGTCCCTGACTTCACGCGAAGCCACGTGTTGAGGATGTCGAAGAAGGTTGGCATGAGGGGTGAACTTCCCTGGTGAGGTTGTTGTGTCCACCTGATCTATCGGGACGTGTACCCCGGAGACTTAAGCAATCTCCCGGCCGAGATTTTCGGGTCGAGATGCCCTCGCGTAGGATCTGACGCCTCGTCAGAAATTGGCCGCCACGCGGCACGTCAACACGGAGTGGAAAATGGGCATGCTCGACGGCAAGGTCGCGATCGTCACCGGCGCGGGACACGGAATCGGTCGGGGCCACGCACTCGAACTGGCCCGTCAGGGCGCGAAGGTGATCATCAACGACCTCGGCGGGTCGGTCACCGGTGAGGGCACCGGACGCGACGCCGATCTCACGGTGGACCTCATCAAGGCAGCCGGCGGCGATGCGGCGCCGAACTACGAGGACATCGGCGACTACGACGGTGCCGGGCGCATGATCGCCCAGGCGGTCGAGCAGTTCGGACGGCTCGACATCCTCGTCAACAACGCCGGCATCGTGCGCGACTCGACGATCTGGAACATGTCCGAGGCCGACTTCGACGCGGTCGTCCGGGTGCACGTCAAGGGAACGTGGGCGCCGTGCAAGCACGCTGCGATCCACTGGCGTGAGGTGAACAAGGCGACCGGGCAGCCGGTCGGCGGCCGCATCATCAACACCACCTCGGGCGCCGGCCTCACCGGCAACTTCGGCCAGACCAACTACGCGTCGGCCAAGGCGGCCATCGCCTCGATGACCCAGACGCTCAGCCTCGAGCTCGCCAAGATGGGCGTGACTGTGAACTGCGTCGGACCCGCGGCGGCGACCCGCATCACCGCCACGATGCCGAACGCGCCCGCCGTCATCGAGGCCAACGACATCCCCCTCGACGAGTGGAACCGCATGGACCCGGGTGTCAGTTCGCCGCTCGTCGCGTGGCTCGCCTCCGACGAGGCTGCGCATGTGACCGGCCAGATCATCCGGGCCGTTGCCGAGAACATCATCTGGATGAAGCCGTGGGCCGATGGACCGACGCTGAACAACAAGGGCAAGCGTTGGGACGCGACCAAGCTCGGTACGCAGCTGGCGACCGACATCTTCGGCACCCGCGCTGCCGGCCTGCGCTATTGAGCCGCTCAGTCGGCGAACTCCTGAGCGAGCAACTCCGCCTGTTGGGCTGTGCGCGCCTGTACCGCAACGGCGCCTCCGCCGAACGCGACACGCGCCCGCTCGGCGATCTGTCGTGGTTCGACGCGAACGACGACGACCAAGCGTTGCTGCTCGCCGACGCCGACGGACGATTGTCGGGTGGGTACGGAGCGGCGCTGGTGGCCGGACCGATCCTGCACGTGTCGTCGCAACCGGGAGGTCGTGCCGAGCCGCGCACGGTCGCGAGCGCCGATGAGCTGATCGACGTCCTCGCCGCGCTCGGCGCGGTGTCGACGCCGACGACGGTGGCCTTGCATGTCGACGTCGACCTCGACGAACCCGCTGCCGCGTCGCTCGTGGCGCGGCTCGACGTGCCGTCGGGTGTCGCGGTCACGCTCAACGCGTCGTTCGCCGACGCAATGGTCGCGGTCGTCGTCGGCCCGGGCGTCGTGCGCGCCGGCCACATCGAGGGCCTGCGCGAGATGGCGGTGCTCGGCGGGCTCGGCGTCGTCAACACCTGGGGCGCGAAGGGCGTCTTTCGTTGGGACAGCCCATTCCACTTCGGCACCGCGGGATTGCAGGCGCGCGACTTCGAACTGGCGGGCGTCACCGCCGCCGACATCGTCGTGACGTGCGGCCTCGATCCGTCCGAGACGCCGCTCGACCTGCTGGGGTCGTTCGTGATCCAGGACGTCGAACCGTGGCAACTGCCCGCTCTGGTCGCGAACTGGCCACGATCCGACGGCCCACCCGAGGCGCGACCTGCGCTGTACGCCGCGTTGGCCGCGGTCGTCACCCCGATGTACGAGTCGACGACGACGCCGATAGAAGCGCCGCGGGCCGCGCTGCACCTGTCGGGAGCGTGCCCTGAGGGCGGCGTCGTCGTCGCCGACGCCGGTGCGGTCGGATTCTGGCTCGCCCGCACCTTTCCCACCGGCGTGGCGGGGTCGGTCGTCGTCCCGGCGATTGCACAGCCGGGCTTCGCTGCAGCCGCCGGCATCGTCGCCCGTCTCGCGGGCCGGCCGTGCGTCGCAGTGGTCGACGGGCCGCTCGACTCGGTGACCGAGGGCCTGCTCGAACTGGCCGAGCGCCACGGTGTCGGCTTCGGTGTGCAGGTGTGGGGGCACGACGGCGTGCTCGACGACGTCTCGGAGCACGTGGCCATGACGCAGCGGGGCTTCGGCGCCGAGGTCATCACGATCGACGACGTGCCGATCGGGGAAGAGGGCCTCGAAGAGCTGGTCGAGGTGGCCGGTCCGATCGTGGCCTGGGCCGGCGAGTACTAGAACGCGTTCTCGTTCCATGTCACGATGGTTGGCCACCGAGGAGCCCCGTTGTCGCTGACCCCATCACAACAGGACCGCCAGGAGCGGATGCTCAACGTCGCGGCCAAGCTGGCTTCCGACGGTGGGTTCGACGCGGTCCAGATGCGCACGGTCGCCGCCGACGCCGATGTGGCGCTGGGAACGCTCTATCGCTACTTCCCGTCGAAGGAGCACCTGCTCGTCTCGGCGATGTTGCGTCAGATCGGTTCGTTGTCGGATCGCCTCGCGATCAAGCCCGCAGCCGGTCTCGACGCGGCGTCGCGTGTGAGCGATGTGCTGCGACGCGCGAACTCGGCGTTGCAGCGTCAGCAGAACTTCACGATCGCGGTCGTGCGTGCCCTCGCATCGGGTGACGAGAACGTCGCGCCGGTCGTCCGTGAGGTGCGCGAGCTGATGGGCACGATCATCCTCGACGCAATGGGCATCGAGCATCCCGACGAGCGTGATCGCCTCGTCGCACAGATCCTGCAGGAGCTGTGGCTGTCGGCTCTCGTCGCCTGGATCAGCGGGGTCGAACCCGCGCCGAGCGTCACGCGCAAGCTCGAAGACGCCGCGAACCTGCTCCTCGCCGAGCCCGCCGTGAGTGAGCGCGCGTCATGACCGTGACCCAATCCGCGCCCGTCCCCGAGGGCGTCAGTGGTCTCGACATGCCACTCGGGCGGCGCGTCGAATTGCCCGGCCGGGGCACGACGTTCGTGCGCGACATCGCCGGTCCGTCACCCGACTCGCCGACCGTGGTGCTGCTGCATGGCTGGGTCGCGTCCGGCGGCCTCAACTGGTTCAAGGCGTTTCCGCACCTCGCCGAGGAGTTCCGGGTACTCGCGCCCGACTTCCGCGGTCATGGCCGCGGCATCAGGAACCGCCGCCGCTTCCGTCTTTCCGACTGCGCCGACGACGTCATCGCCACGATGGACCACCTGGGGATCGAGTCGGCCATCTTCTGCGGCTACTCGATGGGCGGACCGGTCGGTCAGCTGATCTGGCACCGCCACCGCGATCGTGTCGACGGCCTGGTCTTCGCGGCGACGAGCTCGTCGTTCATCCCCGGTCTGCAACAGCGGATGATCTTCGCGGGGATGATGGGCATGGCCGCGGGCACGACCCGCACCACGCAACTCGTGTCGCTGCTGCCTCGCTCGGTGCGCGGCCAGCTGCCGAATGGGCTTCGTGGTGCGCACCGTCCGTCGAAGATCCAGACGTGGGCAGCGCAGGAGATGCGCCGCCACGACGTGCGTATGGTCCTCGAGGCCGGCAGCGCGATCGCCGCGTTCTCGTCGCGCCGTTGGATCTCGTTCGTCGACAAGCCGACGACCGTGCTCATCACGACGAAGGACCGCGCCGTGCCGCCGGCCGAGCAACTGCGCCTCGCGCTCGCGATCCCCGGCGCCGAGATCCATCGCTACGACGAGGGGCACACGTCGCCGGTGCTCGACACGTTCGGCCTGGCGATCGCCGAGGCGGTGCGTTCGGTCGCGGTCCGTGTCGGGAAAGCCGCTCGATGACGTCGGAGATCGCGAACTTCAATTTCGCGGACATCTGGGAGGCGGTTGCCGATCGTGTCGCCGATCGTGTCGCCGTCGTCTGCGGGGGAGTGGAGCGCAGCTACGGCGAGATCGAGGAGCGCTCGACGCGTCTCGCACACGCCTTCGCCGATGCGGGGGTCGGTGCCGGTGACCACGTGGGGCTCTACCTTCTGAACGGTCCGGAGTATCTCGAGTCGATGCTCGCGGCATTCAAGATCCGGGCCGTGCCGGTCAACATCAACTACCGGTACGTCGAGGGCGAGTTGCGCTATCTGTTCGACGACGCTGACCTGGTCGCCCTCGTGTCGCACCGCCAGTTCGCCGACCGCGTCGCCGCGGTGGCGCCCGAGGTTCCGCTCCTCATCGCGTTCTTCTCGGTGGACGATTCGGGTGAGCCCGTGCCCGACGGATCGGTCGACTACGAGGCGGCGATCGCCGGCGGGTCGCCCGTCCGCGACTTCGCACCTCGATCGGGTGACGACCACTACGTCATCTATACGGGCGGCACGACGGGCATGCCGAAGGGCGTCGTGTGGCGGCAGGAGGATGCGTTCTTCGCCTGCATCGGCGGTGGCGATCCGATGCGGTTGAGCGGCGAGGTCACCACCCCCGACGACATGCTCGAGCGGATCATCGACTTCGACTTCGTCGCGTTCCCCCTCGCGCCGCTCATGCATGCGGCCGCGCAGTGGACATCGCTGTCGTGGTTGTTCTGCGGCGCGCGGGTGGTGTTGCATCCGGGATCGTTCGACGCGGTCGCGACGTGGCGCGCCGTCGAGCAACACAAGGTCTCGACCCTGATCGTGGTGGGCGACGCGATGGTCCGCCCGCTCGTCGACGCCTGGGACACACACGGACCGTTCGACACGTCGAGCCTGTTCGCCGTCGGCTCGGGCGGCGCGCCGTTGACGGCGTCGTTGAAGGACCGGCTGATGGAGATCCTCCCGGCCGCGATGGTCGCCGACGGCTTCGGCTCGTCCGAGACCGGCGCCCAGGGTTCGCAGAAGTTGCTGCCGGGCGAGCGCTCGGGTGGCGTCACCCGCTTCAGCCCGATGAGCGACGCGACCACGGTGCTCGACGATGACTTCGAGGTGGTCAAGCCGGGATCGGGCGTTGTCGGCCGTGTCGCGCTGAGCGGGCGTATCCCGATCGGCTACTACAACGATCCCGAGAAGACCGCGGCGACGTTCGTCGAGGTCGACGGTCGGCGCTGGGTTGTGACCGGCGACATGGCGATGGTCGACGACGACGGCATCATCACGTTGCTCGGCCGCGGCTCGGGATCGATCAACACGGGCGGTGAGAAGGTGTACCCCGAAGAGGTCGAGGCGGCGATCAAGTCGCATCCCGCGGTGTACGACGTCGTCGTGGTCGGCGTGCCCGACGACCGGTTCGGCGAGCGGGTGTGCGCGGTCGTGCAGCCGGTCGCAGGGCTCGCGGCGCCGCCGACGCTCGACGACATCGCCACGCACAGTCGCGCCGACCTCGCGGGCTACAAGGTGCCGCGCGAACTGGTGCTCGTCGACGTCGTCGTGCGATCTCCGGTCGGCAAGGCCGATTATCGCTGGGCCAAGGCCACCGCGCTCGATGCGGTCGGCGCATGAGACGCCTCGACAGCGGGCTCGTGAACAACGTGGCGCGTCGCATCCGCTTCAACGGGTACCGCCTGCTGGCGGCGTCGAGGCGTGCACGGGCGCTGCACTTGTCGTCGCCCGGGCTCATCGGCGCGCGGAACTCGCTGAAGGTCCACGACGGCGGCTCGCTGACGATCGGATCGCGAGTCGTCACGGGCGACGACGTCACGTTCTCCGCTCACGGCGAAGTGACGGTCGGCGACGACGTGTTCTTCAACAGTCGCTCGCGGATCGTGTGTCACGACCGCGTGACGATCGGTGACCATCTGCGCATCGCGCAGGACGTGGCGATCCTCGACCACGAGCACCGCACCGTGATGCGCGACGGGCATCTCGAGATCAGCGACACCGAGTTCGACACGGCGCCGATCACGATCGGATCCGGTGTCGTGCTGGGCGACAAGGTCACTGTGCTGAAGGGCGTGACGATCGGCGACAACGTGATCGTAGGTGCGAACTCGGTCGTCAGTCGCGATCTGCCGTCGGACTGCGTCGCGGTCGGCGCGCCGGCGAAGGTCATCCGGAAGCTCATCGATGACTGACAAGCCCTTGAAGATGGGCGTGATCGTGTCGCGCTATCCGAAGCTCAACGACATGTACCAGCTCCGCGAGATCGTGGAACTCGAACGGCAGGGCATCGAGATCGAGCTCTTCCCGATCGTGCGGCACAACGAGACGATCAGCCACCCCGAGGGCAAGGCGCTCGAGGAGCGTGCGCACTTCGTGAAACTGCTGTCGTGGGAGACGTTCAGGGCTCAGCTCTACTGGCTCCGCCGCCGGCCCGGTGCGTATCTGAAGTGCTGGTGGGACGGACTGTGGGGCTATCGGAAGTCGCGCGACTTCATGGTCCGGACCGTGTGGATCGTCCCGATCGCCGCGGCGTGGGCCATCCGCATGAAGAAGATCGGCGTCGACCGCAACCACGCGCATTTCGCGACGTACCCGACGCACGCGGCGCTGGTGGTGAAGCGCCTCGCCGGGATCCCCTACGGATTCACCGGTCACGCGCACGACCTGCAGATCGACACGACGGGGCTGGCCGAGAAGGTGGCCGAGGCCGACTACGTGATGACGTGCACGCGCCACGGCGCCGAGATGGTTCGGGCCGAGGTCGGCGGCGATCCCGAGGGCAAGGCGCACGTCGTGTACCACGGGATCGAGCTCGACGTGTACACGCCGCAGCAGTTCCGCGAGGGCGACGCGAAGGAGTCGCTGCGCATATGTTGCGTCGCGTCGTTCCAGGAGTACAAGGGTCACGAGTACCTGCTCCAGGCGTGCGCGCGACTGAAGGCCGACGGGGTTTCCCTCGAGCTGATGCTCGTAGGCGACGGACCGGATCGCGAGCTGATCGAACGACGTGTCGACGAGCTCGGGCTGCGCGACTCGGTGACGTTCACCGGCAAGGTCGACTCGGTGCGCGTGCGTGAGTTGATCGTGTGGTCCGACGTGTGCGCACTCGCCAGCGTGATCGCCGAGTCGGGACAGCTCGACGGCATCCCCAATTTCCTGACCGAGTCGATGGGGATGGGACGACCGGTCGTGTCGACGCGGCTGCCCGGGATCCTCGAACTCATCGACGACGGAGTGAACGGTCTCGCCGTCCCGCCGCGCGACGCGGAGGCTTTCGCAGCCGCGTTGCTCCGGCTGCGCGACGACGAAGCGCTGCGTCACCGTTTGGCCGACGCGGCGCGGACCACGCTCGTCGCCGAGCACGACGTGACCGTCAACACACAGGAGTGCATGCGGATCTACCGCGAGGCCCACCGCCTGGCGATCGAGGCAGGCCAACCGGGCTGAGGTCCGCGCTCGTTCCCACGCTCGGTGGTCAGGACGCGTCGACGGACGCGTGACGACCACTGCGAGTGGGATTCTCGCCTCGATTCTCGGCGTCGGTGGTGCTGTGTAGTCTGACGACGTCAGACCAGCCCCGGCCGATTCGGCCGGAAGTGCAAGAGTCGGCCGTCACGTGTGGTCACCGTCGTGTGGCCGACTCGCATCGGCCTCGACGCCGTCAGACAGGGTCGCCGTGGTCTCGATCCCGGGCGTCGTGTGCGCAGACCGTCCCAACGAGGACACTCATCA
>JAYTFP010000041.1:0-12515 GCA_043734285.1 Acidimicrobiaceae bacterium | reverse complement strand
GTCCGCGACCACATCGCCGCGTTCGGCGGCGATCCGGCCGAGGTCACGATCTTCGGAGAGAGCGCGGGTGCGATGAGTGTGTCGGCACACCTCGTGATGCCGGCATCGAGGGGGCTCTTCCGACGTGCGATCGCACAATCGGGCGCGGCCTCGCACGTACAGAGCTCCGAGGGGGCCGAGTCGACGGCACGGATGGTGCTCGACCACGTCGGCGTCGCGCCCGACGATCTCGATCACCTGAGCGAGGTCGCCGCGGCCGATCTGCTCGCGGCGATCGCGGTCGTCGAGCAGACGCAGCGACGCATGCCGTTGCCGCTGGCGTTCCGGCCGACGATCGACGGCTCGAGTCTGCCGTCGCTACCCACCGACGCGATCGCCGAAGGTGTTGCCCGCGACATCGAGCTGCTCTGCGGCACGACCGCGGACGAGATGCGCCTCTTCCAGGTCATGGCGGCGATGACCAGCGGGCTGCCTCCGGTCGACGAGACCCGTCTCATTCGGCGTACCGCGTTCATGGTGGCCGCGCGGGGTGGCGAGGTCCGCGTCGACGAGGTGCTCGACGCGTACAGAGCCGCCTACCCCGATTTCGACGCCGGCCAGTTGTGGTCGGCGATCACCACTGATCTCACGTTTCGGCTGCCGACGACGGGCATGATCGACGCCCACCACGCCGCCGGCGGCAGGGGGTGGATCTATCTCTTCACCCATCGGGCCTCCGCGTTCGACGGCGCGCTCGGCGCGTGTCACGCGCTCGACGTGCCCTTTGCCTTCGACAACCTCGATGCGCGCGGGGTCAAGTTGTTCCTCGGCTCGCTCGACCAGCCCCGGCGATCGCTCGCGGCGTCCATGGCCGACGCCTGGGTGTCGTTCGCGAAGGGTGAGGGCCCGGTCGTGCCCGGAGGCCCGACGTGGCCGCAACACGATCCGGTGACCCGGCCGACGATGATCCTCGACACCGAGCGCCGCATCGTCGACGATCCGGGGCGCTCGACGCGCGAGGTCTGGAACTCCGGTGCCGCCCTCGTCTGAAGTCTCGTCTCGGGTGGACACCGCCGCGGCGCTCGGCTGTCAGAATGACCCCGTGCGTGAGTGGTTGGTCGGCGGAGCGGTGATCGAGACCGACGAAGGCCTGCTCCTGGTGCGCAATCGCCGGCGCAACGGCTCGCACGACTGGACGCCCCCGGGCGGTGTCATCGAGGCCGACGACGGCGAGGCGCTCCTCGCGGGCCTCGAACGCGAGGTCTTCGAAGAGACCGGACTGCAGGTCACGTCATGGGGCGAGAAGCTCTACGAGGTCGAGGCCCACGCACCCGGGCTGGGCTGGGTGATGAAAGCCCAGGTCTGGTTGGCCGAGACGGTGGTCGGCGACGTCGAGGTGGGCAACGATCCCGACGGCATCGTCGTCGACGCCGCTTACGTCTCGTGCGTCGACTGCGCGGACCTGCTCGCCGACAGCCACGACTGGGTTCGCGAGCCGCTCGTCGCGTGGATCGGCGATCGATGGCCCGAGCCGCGGACGTTCCGCTACCGCCTCGACACCGAGGTGCCGGGCGAATCACGCATCATCCGGTTGCCGTGACGGCCGGGGCCACCGCCGCCCGGTCCATCCTGCATGTCGACATGGACGCGTTCTTCGCGTCGGTCGAGCTGCTCGACCATCCCGAGCTCAGGGGTCAGCCCGTGGTGGTGGGAGGTACCGGAGCGCGTGGTGTCGTCGCGGCTGCGTCGTACGAGGCGCGCTGGTTCGGTGTCCACTCGGCGATGCCGTCGGCGATCGCACGCCGCAAATGTCCGCACGCGCTGTTCCTCGACGGGCGCCACGCCCGCTACCGCGAGGTGAGCCGTGAGGTCATGACGATCTTCGAGTCGTTCACCCCGCTGGTCGAGCCGCTCTCGCTCGACGAGGCGTTCCTCGACGTCACCGGAGCCCGGCGGGCGATGGGCGAGGCCGTCGAGATCGCGCAGGCCATCCGACGTGCTGTGTTCGACCAGCAGGGACTGACCTGCTCCGTCGGTGTGGCGCCCAACAAGTTCCTGGCCAAGCTGGCGACCGAGTCGGCCAAGCCGACGGCATCGGCAGACGGTCCGGTCTTCGGCGTCGGCGTGGCGGTCGTCGACCCCGATCGGATCAACGAGTTCCTCGCGCCCCTCCCGGCGCAGGCGGTCTGGGGGGTCGGGCCCGCGACGCTGACGAAGCTCCAGCGGCTCGGCGTGCGCACGGTCGGCGACATCGCCCGCCTGCCGGTCGAGGCCCTGATCGCGTCGGTCGGCACGGCGAGCGGTCAGCACCTGCACAGGCTGTCCCACGGTCTCGACGACCGCGACGTCGTGGTCGATGTCGCGCCGAAGTCGGTCAGCCACGAAGAGACGTTCGCTGTCGACCGGACTGATCGCGCGAGCCTCGAGCGCGAGCTGGTCCGCATGTCGGATGCCGTGGCCGATCGCCTGCGCAGCGCCGGCATCGTGGCCCGCACCGTCAACATCAAGGTCCGATTCGCCGGCTTCGAGACCATCACCCGCGCCCGGACGATCAGCGGTGGTACCGACGACGGTTGGGAGATCGTCGAGATCGCCAGAGCCCTGCTCGACCCGGTCGACGTGAGCGTGGGGGTGCGGCTGCTCGGCGTCGGTGCGAGCGGACTCGGCGCCCGCTCGTCGATGCAACTCACCCTCGATCTCGACGCGATGGACGACCCGCCGCGTGGTCGGGCGCCAGATGAGCGCGCCCGAGTGAACCGGACCGTCGACGAGATCCGCAGTCGGTTCGGGCGAGCTGCGATCGGGCCGGCCACACTGGTCGACGCGATCCGAGGCGTCGAGGTGTTCGAGGAGGGTCAGCGACAGTGGGGCCCGACCGAGGGTGACCCGCCGTGATCCGTCTGCTCGATCGCAAGGCAGCGCCGCTACCGTGGTGCAGCGCGTTGTCGACGCCGCAGCACTGTGCGATCATGACCAACGACACCTGGTGATTGGAGGTCGGCCGGTGCCGCTTTCGGAGGACGAGCAGAGAATCCTCACCGAGATCGAGCAGCAGCTCTATGCCTCCGATCCGGGTCTCGCTCGACAGGTCGGCACCACCACGGTGTATTCCGGTCCCTTCCGGCGCACGCGCTGGGCCGTGCTCGGCTTCCTGGTCGGCCTCGTCCTGACGCTCTACCTCCTGCAGTACAGCGCCTGGCTCTCGTTCTTCATCGGCTTCAGCATCATGTTCGTGTCGACGTGGTACGGCGGGCGAAATCTGCGTCATCTCGGCCGGGTCGGCATGCAGCAGGTCGCCCAGACCGTCCGCGCCTCGGGCATGCGCGACTTCTTCAGCAATGCCAGTGAACGAGCACGTGATCGCATCCACCGCGACGACGACCAGGGCGACGACACCCCCGACGACTGACCTCAGCTCCTCTGGCTACAGGTCGAGCGCGCTGCGGATCTTCGAGACGACTGGCAGTCGACTCCAGACCACCTCGTGCACACCGAGGTGGATCTCGATCGCTCGTCGGGCCGCCTCGTCGCCGACGATGTCGGCCGCGTAGCACCGGGCCGATTCGATCGAGCCCAGGTCGCACATCGCATCGACGCCGAGCTCATCGGCGGCGCGTGACGCGAACTCGATCGGCGTCTCCGCGACAGCGGGTCGGAGGTCGACCCGCTGTAGATCCCGACACGTGTCCGCCCACATGTCGCGAACGCGCGACTCGCCCGCTCGATCGGCGGCGCGTCGGCGCTCGTGACGCCGTCGGACCCACACCATCCGCAAGAGCACGAGTCCGATGATCGCGACGGCCGAACCGGCGCCGGTCAACAGTGCGAAGGATGCACCGGAGTCGGCCGCACGAGTCGTGGTCGGAGGCGGGTTCGCGGCCGCTGCGGACGTCGTCGGCGCGGGGATCGAGATCGCCGGCGCGGGTGATGTCGTCGGCGTCGCCGGGACGGTCGTCGGCGACGTGGACGGCGGATCGGCCGCAGGGTCGGTCTGCGACGCGGCGAGTCCCGAATAGCCGGTCGCGTCGGGATTGCCCCGTCCGGGAGTCGGCTCGAACGCCACCCACCCGACGCCGGCGATGTGGAGCTCGGGCCAGGCATGGGCGTTGCGGCCCCTGACGGTCCAGCGCGTCGGATGTGCCGCGTTGTCGGGGTCGCCGTAGGTGAAGCCGACCGCGACCCGTGCAGGGATGCCGAGCGAGCGGGCCATCGCCGCGAACGCGGTCGCGAACTGCTGGCAGAACCCACGCTTGGCGTTGAGGAAGCTCACCAGCGGATCCGACGATGCCCGGTAGTCGACGGAGCGGTCGTAGGCGAACTCACCGCTGCGGAAGTAGTCCTGCAGCGCCATCGCCCGGTCGTAGTCGTCCGCGGCGTCAGCCGTGAGCGCACGCGCGAGCCGCGTGACCGAGCCCGAGAAACTCGTCGGCAGCTCGAGATCCTTCGAGTTGCCGCGGGCGGACGCCGCGGTCGAGTCATGCAGCTGCGACCTGTCGAGGGCGGGGATCTGCGAGTGCACCGTGTAACTGTCGCGAGTGTGCGAGACGCGACTGTCGTCGAGGATCAATGTCGACGAACTCGGGTCGTACCGCAGGGCGAGGTCGGTTCGCACGCGCGCCGGATCGAACGCGGCCGGCATCCAGATGTCGCGCAGCTTGTCGATGTGGAAGCGGTCGGTCTCGTCGGGGGCATCTGTCGCGTCGCTGGGAAGCAGTCGGTCGCCGCTGTCGATCTCGCGGTACACCGCGGTCGAACCCCAACCCGTCCCCGAGAAGTCGTTGAGCGAGGTCTGGCGCCAGTAGTGCGCCGCCGGCGCCTCGACCGTGAACATGATCTCGTCGGACTGGTTGGTCAGGAGTGACTGCAGACCGACCAGCGGGCTGTCGACCTGCCGGGGCGCCGCGGCCGACCCGAGCTTTCGCAGGTCGACGACCCCCTTGTCGCCCGTGCCGGGAAGCCACGGCACGACCGCCGCGCCGATCCCCACGGCCAGGATCGCGATCAACAGCCCCGCGGACACGTTGAACCGTGCGGCTCGCGGTGCCTCGTCGCGCGCCCAGGTGAGGCGCGTCTGGCGGAGAGCGCGAACGCAGAGCGCGAACAGCGCGACCGACAGCGTCACGAGTACGGCCGTGACCAGGAAGTGGTTGGCCCGGTCGAGGATCGAGATGAACACGAAGGCCGCGAAGGGCGGGATGAGCGCCTGCACCGGCGCGTCGGCCGAGAACGTGGCACCGTCGGCGAACACCGCCATCACCCACATCGCTCCCGCGAGCGCGACCTCGAATCCCTTTGTCATCGGCGCGGGGGTCGTCATGGCCCGGAACGGCGCGAATGCGGCGCGTAGGTCGCGCCCCGCATCGCGCACGGTGTGCATCGTCGGCGAGCCCCACCACAGCGTGTGCGGGTAGTGGACCCAAGCGAGCACGAGTGCCCCGACCGCCAACAGCACGATCGTCGCGGTGAGCATCGGCACGCCGACGCGGCGCAGGAGCGCGGCCGCCACATGAGCGGCGACGACGAGCGCGAGCAGCGTTGCGAGGTAATCGGTGCGCTGGAACAGACGCGTGGTCGACGCCGCGATCGCGACGGTCACCGAGCACAGACCGATCTCGGCCAACAGCAGGGGCGGCGCTCCCCACGTCGCTCGTGACGATCTGGTCGCGGCCGTCACCGGCCGACCAACCGGGAGGTCGCCGCGGACCAGGACGCGTCGAGCGAATCGGGTTCGGCGAAGCGAACGACGACCACCGAGGCGCGGTCGAGATCGAGCGGTCGACCACACGCCACGACGATCGGTCGTTGCACGCCGACCGCTGCGCCCGACAGCGCGGCGACCTCGTCGTCGGCAATGTCGGCCACACAGCTGACCATCTGCCCGCCGACGCCGCGGGCGGTCAACTGGCGAATCGCTCCGGTGAGGCTGCCCGATGCGGCGGGCGCGATCGCCGCGAGTTGGTCGAGGATGTGGTCGAACGACGGATCGTCGTCGACGTAACCGGTGTCGCGGCCGGATGTGGTCACGAGGCGCACCAGTTCGTCGCGTCGGTGGCTTGCCACGATCACACTTGCGGCAGCGCTCACGGCGCGCTCGAAGCTCTCGTCGTCATGATGCGCCGCTCGATCGTCGAGCAACACCGTCGTGCGGCGCTGCCACGGATGTTCGTGGTGCCGCACGACCGGCGATCCGGTCCGCGCCGTCGACGGCCAGTGCACCCATCGCACGTCGTCGCCCGGCACGTAGTCCCGCAGCGTCGCGAATTCATCGTTCGCGTTCACCAGGATCCGGCGCCGGTGCTCGCCGACCTCGGGTTCTTCGCCGATGACCACCGGCATCCCGTCGAGTCGATGGATGCGCGGGAGCACGATGACGTCGGTTGCGCCGGGGTGCGACGCGGTGGCGCGCACGAGGCCGAACGGATCGGTGCTCTCGGCGAGGAGCGGACCAACCTGCGTGATGCCGCGCTGTTCGGCGACGAATTCGTACCGGGCGGACCGCGTCGACCCGGCGGCGAGCGGCGCGAGGCGAAGTGCGCCGAGTTCGGCCCCGTCGAGGCGGTCGGCCAGCGTGAGGACGAGGCTCGTCCGCGCCGCACGGTTGGTGATCGCGAGCGAAACCGTGCAGACGCTGCCGGCCTCGAGGCGCCGAGGGTGGACCGTCCGTTCGACGTCGACGGCCGGCTTCCACCGGGTGACGACCGCGAAGGCGACGAGGATCGTCATGATGGCGACCACTCCCGCCACCACGATCTCGTCGAGCCCCACCAGCCGAGCCCCGATCGATGCGACGATCGAGACGACGAGCACGACCCGGCCGAGATCCGTCAGGCGACGGCTGACCCTCTCCGTCGCCATGTCACCGAAGTGCGTCGGTCGGCACCGGCACAGCAGTCAGCACCTGCTGGAGTACTGCGACGGCGTCGGCGCCCTGTATCGCGGCACCGGGCTGGACCACGACTCGGTGCGCCAACACGGGAAGCGCGAGTGCCTTGATGTCGTCGGGGATCACATAGGCGCGGCGGCTCGCGGCGGCTCGTACACGAGCGGCCCGCTGCAACCCGAGACCGGCGCGCGGCGACATGCCGAGCTGGAGCTGAGGGTGGCTCCGGGTCGCCTCGGCGAGATCGAGGAGATAGGCGGTGATCGCCGGTGCGACGTGGACGCTCGAGCAGAACGACGACATCGCGGCGACGTCTCGCGCAGAGACGACCGGAGCGAGCGTCGACACGCGGCTGTGATCGCCGTCGCGCTCGAGGATCGCCGACTCGTCCGCGCGCGCCGGATATCCCATCGAGAGCTTCATCAGGAATCGATCGAGCTGGCTCTCGGGCAGGGGATGGGTGCCGTGATGTTCGAGGGGATTCTGGGTGGCGATCACCATGAACGGGTCGGGCAGCGTCCGCGTCGTGCCGTCGGCCGTGACCTGTTCCTCGGCCATCGCCTCGAGGAGTGCCGACTGAGTCTTGGGGGAGGCACGGTTGATCTCATCGGCGAGCAGGATGTTCGAGAAGATCGGACCCGGACGGAACTCGAAGGTCGCGTCGCGTTGGTTCCACACCGAGGTGCCCACCACATCGGCGGGCAGGAGATCGGGCGTGAACTGCACGCGACCGAACACGCCGTGGACCGTCCGGGCCAGCGCCTTGGCCAACGAGGTCTTGCCGACGCCCGGGACGTCCTCGAGGAGCAGATGACCCTGCGCGACGAGGCATACGACCGTGAGTCCGATGACATCGTCCTTGCCGCGAATCACCTCGGCGATGTTGCGGCACATCCGGGCGAACAGCTCGGAGAAGCGTTCGGGTGTCATCGTCGGCGCGGCCGTGGTCGTTGAGTCGCTCATGAACGCAGCATCTTCGCATGTCGATCGGGCCTCGTCAGCGCCACCACGTCGACGTGTTCGCCCATCTCCTAAGGTCGTCCGATGGTCGATCCCACTGTGGTTCCGTCGGTGGTCGCGCTCGACATCGGCGGCACGAAGATGGCAGCGGGCCTCGTCGATGTCACCGGTCGACTGCGTGATCGTGCGGTGTGTGCGACACCGGAGCGGGGGAGTGCCGATGACATGTGGCGCGCCGTCGAGTCGCTCGTTGCACCGTTGTTCGAGCGCGCCTCGCCGGTCGCGATCGGCGTGGGCTGCGGCGGGCCGATGGCCGCGGGCGGCATCACGGTGAGCCCGCTCAACATCCCGGCCTGGCGCGACTTCCCGCTCGCGGCGCGACTCGGCGAACGATTCGGTGTGGTGGTGAAGGTCGACAACGACGCCAAGGCCTTGGCGCGTGCCGAGGGGCGATGGGGCGCTGCCGTCGGATGCGACGACTTCATCGCGATGGTCGTGTCGACCGGCGTCGGCGGTGGCGTGGTGGTCGACGGTCGTCTGCTCGATGGAGCGTCGGGCAACGCCGGACACATCGGCCATGTCATCGTTGAACCGCAGGGCCGCGAGTGCCGTTGCGGTGCGGTCGGATGCCTCGAGGCCGAGGCATCGGGCACCGCGATCGCAGAGATCACCGGGCGTCCGGCGCGCGAGGCATCTCGAGACGACCGCCGTCGCTGCGGGCGCCTGGTGGGTCGCGCCGTCGGCTCGGTCGCCAACCTGCTCGACCTGCGTCTGGCCGTGGTCGCCGGGTCGGTCGCGCTCGGCTTCGGCGCCGACTTCTTCGACGCCGCGCAGGACGAACTCGATCGTACGGCGCGCCTCGCGTTCTCACGCGGTGCGCGGATCGTGCCCGCCGGTTGCGGTGATGAAGGCCCGCTGCTCGGAGCCGCCGCGTTGGCGCTCGAGGTGATCGGTCTCGGACCCGTCGCTCGCCCCGCGGCGTGAAACCGTTGGTTACCGCGGGGTAACATAGGGCCGTGACGCCGGTGCATCCTGCTGAATCCGATGAACTCCGCGAGCGGATCCGTTCGTTCCTGAAGGAGAACATCGACCCCGACTGGGCCGGGGTCGGCACGCTGCCCCACGACGAGGTGCTGCCGTTCCTCGCGGAGTGGCGAGCGACGCTGGCGGCCAACCGTTGGCTCGCGCCGGCGTGGCCTGCCGAGTACGGCGGCGGCGGCATGACCCACGCCGAGCAGGTGGTCGTCGCCGAGGAGTTCGCGAAAGTCGGTGCGCCGACGGGCGGCCCCAACGACGTGTTCAGCATCGGCATGATCGGCAACACCATCCTGTTGCTCGGCACCGACGAGCAGAAGGCGTATTACATCCCGCGGATCATCTCGGGCGAAGACGTCTGGTGTCAGGGCTACTCCGAGCCGAACGCCGGATCCGACCTCGCCGGCCTCGGCTGTCGGGCCGTGCTCGACGGCGACGAGTGGGTCGTGAACGGTCAGAAGATCTGGACCACGTACGGGCACTTGGCGAACAAGATCTTCACGCTCACCCGCACCGATCCGAACGGAGCCCGCCCGCACGACGGCATCACGTTCCTGCTCATGTCGATGGATCAGCCCGGCATCGAGGTCCGACCGATCAAGATGCTGTCGGGCGACTCCGAGTTCAACGAGGTCTTCTTCACCGACGCCCGATGCCACCGCGAGGCGGTGCTCGGCGAGCCGAACAAGGGCTGGCCGATCGCGATGGCGCTGCTGGGCTTCGAGCGCGGTGAGGCAGCGGCGGTATTGCCGCTCGAGTTCCGGGCCGAGCTCGATCGCCTCGTCGAGCTGGCGCGTGAGCGCGGGCGGCTCGACGATCCGGTGATCCGTCAGCGCATCGCCAAGGCGTACACCAAGGTCGAGATCATGCGGTACCTCGGCATGCGCACGTTGACCGACTACCTCAAGGGTCATGCCCCCGGACCCGACGCGGCGATCACCAAGGTGTGGTGGTCCGAGTACCACCGCGAGGCAACCGAGCTCGCGGTCGACATTCTCGGCGCCGAGGCGATGGCGCCGAGCGGTCGGTGGCCGTCGAACGCGCTCCGCACCGACGATCCGGGTGCGCCGAACGACTCGGCGTCGTGGGTCGGCGAGCTGTACGTCTCGCGCGGCGGCACGATCTACGCGGGGACGTCAGAAATCCAGCGCAACATCATCGGCGAACGCATCCTCGGGCTGCCCAAGGAGCCCTCCGCCGCGATGCGATGAAGGTGCGCTGGATCCTTCGGCTCGCGCTCGCGGTGGCACGCCATCCCGAGTTGTGGCTCGCCGCGATCCGCCAGGCCAACGTGCTGACGCCGAGCGGATGGTGGCGTCGCGCGCCCTTCCTCCCGGTCCCCGATGCGGAGTACATGAGGTTCCGGCTGCTCACGGCGTACGGCGATCCGGGACATCCACCCGAATCGGCCGACGTGATCGCGTACCTCCACTGGTGCCGCGCCTGGCCCCGCCTGTAGCCCCTGACTCTCTTGATTGACCGTGCCGCCTCTCGGCGCATGCTCTCAGGGGGTGATGTCGAGCGGGGGATCGGGGATCACGCCGGCGGCGACGTCGACCAGGAACTCGCGCAGTCGCGGCGGCACTGTCGGTTCGGTGTTGTCCATCAGCTCACCGATGTCCCACCAGCGCGCTCCCTGGAAGGCCATCGCCTCGAAGGCCTCGAGCGCGGTGTCGTCGGTGATCAACCCATCGCACGTTGCGACGTGGATCCGTTCGTGTTGATCGAAGTCCCACCCCGCGAAGCTGAACTCCGCGTGCTGCGTCCAGACACAGGGACCGATGACCGCATCGGCGATCCCGACCTCCTCGTGGAGTTCGCGCCGGCACGTGGCCTCGGCCGATTCGGTGCCCTCGATGCCGCCGCCGGGCAGTTCCCACCACGCCGGCTTCGCACGATCCGCCGGGTCGATCGCCCGGATGAGCACGATGCGACCGCTCGGGTCGAAGCAGGCGACGCGGGCTGCGCGCCTCCGGAGCACGAACGACATCCGGGGCACGATACCGGCTCGACCGTATTCGCCTGTGTTCTCCGCCGCCCCATAATGGATCGATGGCGACAGCGACCGGGCCGGCGGGCTGGCCGATGCAGCGGCGACGGGGCAGCGCGTCCCGATTGCACGGCATCGATCTGCCGACCGACGTCCGTTCGGCGTGGGTGATGGAGACTCGTCGCACGGCGTTGGTGCTCGGCAGCGCGCAGTCGGTCGAGGCGGTCGATCTCGACTCGATGCGCGAGATGGGCATCGAGGTCGCACGGCGGCGTACTGGCGGCGGCGCGGTGCTCATCGTGCCCGGCGAGTCGCGATGGGTCGACCTGGTGATCCCCGCGGGTGATCCGTTGTGGGACGACGATGTCGCCCGCGCCTTCCACTGGGTGGGTGAGGCATGGGCCGATGCCCTGCGCTCGCTGGGCATGGAGGCCGAGGTGCACCGCACCGCCGCGCGCGATCGCGAACGCGGCAGCATCGTGTGCTTCGGTGGCGTCGGCCCCGGTGAGGTGATCGTCGACGGTCGCAAGGTCGTGGGCATCTCGCAGCGACGAACCCGCGGCGGCGCACGCTTCCAGTGCATGGTGCACGAGCGCTTCGACGCCGCGAAGAGCGCGGCGGTCGTGCGCTCCGACTTGATGTGGGCCGACATGGTCGAACACCTCGCGCTGAGCGTCGGGGTCGTGCCCGACGTCGACGTGGCCGTCACGTCGCTGTTGCGTCACCTTCCCTGAACCCAGCGGCGATCGCGGCGGTGGGGCGCCGTCCCTGATCCGAGTCGCCAACTCGCGTCACCCGTGCAGAACGCCCGTTCGAAGCGGATGGAGTCGCCCTGCATCTCGTGACATTCGACCGCACATGACGCGCAGGAAAACTTCAGGAAACGCCGGAATGACCTGTTGTCGGTGGATCAGAGTGGGTTAGCGTGGGGCTTCGTGGGACAGAGTGGGGAAGTGCGGTCATCAGTCACAGTCACGATGGTCGCCGTCTCCACGGCGACGATGCGGACTGGTTCTGATCGGGGCCGGCCCACGTGCTGAACCTCATCGACTCATTCGAGCACACGATCGACGAAAAGGGGAGGCTCGTTCTTCCCTCCGCCTATCGCGATCAGTTCGCCGCCGGCGCAGTGCTCTCGGCGAAGGGCGACCACGTCGCCTGCTACACGCAGCCGGCCTGGGAGGAATTCCTCGAGCAGCTGCGGATCAAGCGGCGCGAGGGCCACATCACCCGCGACGACTTCAACCTGATCACCGGCCTCTCGTCCGCAGTGAAGCCCGATGCGCAGGGTCGCGTCATGCTCTCGGGCCGCATCCGCGCCTCGGCCGAGCTCGACCGTGACGTGATCGTGCAGGGCGCGGACGACTACCTCGCGATCTACCGCCCGAGCCGCTGGGCCGACGAGGGTGCCGCGACGATCGCGGACGTCACCGCCAAGCTCAACAAGTTGGGGCTGTGAGCGGGCATGGCGGCGACGACTTCCATCACGTACCGGTGCTGGTCGATCGGGTCGTCGAGCTCTTCGCCCCGGTGCCGCCCGGCCTCATCGTCGACGCGACGCTCGGCGGGGCGGGCCACGCCGAGGCGCTCCTCGCGGCCCGCGACGACATCACGCTCCTCGGCATCGACCAGGACGGCGAGGCGCTCGATGCAGCGCGCCGACGCCTCGCC
>JAYTFP010000040.1:0-31509 GCA_043734285.1 Acidimicrobiaceae bacterium | reverse complement strand
TGGCAACCCCCGAACCGTGCCGGCTGGTGCGCGTTCAGCCGGCGGTGGGTCAAGGTGAAGGTGAAGTGGCACCTGACCGCTGACGCCAACGAGGTCCGAGTGCTGAAGATCATGCTCGGCACCTGCTGATCACCCCCTCACTCCCACCTCACGGCTTCATCACATCGGGGGTGCACCTTGGGATCGTCAACCAGGGACGAATCCCGCCCCCCGAACATTGGAGTCACGTCATGAAGAGCAAGTTCCTCAACACCACCGTCCTCGCCGCCAGCGTGCTCGCCGGATCCGTCGGCCTGGCCACGGTCATCCCCGCGGTCACCGCCGGCGCGGAGACCACGACCACGTCCGCCGACGCCGCTGCCCCCACCGGCCGATCGGCCCACGGACACCCGCTGTTGCGCAAGGCGCGTCGCCACGAGGTCGAGGTCGCAGCCACGACCATCGGCATCACCGGTGACGAGCTCCGCTCGGACCTGAAGGCCGGCCAGTCGGTCGCCGACGTCGCCACCGCCAAGGGCGTCTCGGTCGACACGGTCGTGAACGCGGTCGTCGCCGACCTCACCCCGCGGATCGAGAAGGCCGTCACCAACGGCCGGATCACCCGGGAGCGTGCCGACAAGATCGAGGCGAGGCTTCCCGGCGTCGTCACCCGTCTCGTCAACGCCCACCGCGCGCACCCGGCGAAGTAACCCGCACACATCACCGGCCGCCGCCGAGCCGGCACACGGCAATGCTGCGCCCCTCCGGGGGCGCAGCGGCGCGTTCGCACCGGCGGCTGAACCTCCCCCACCCGACAAGTGACCCGCGCCCATTCGTCATCGGTACCATCTGCACGGTGACTGACGACGTCGAGCTGCCGAAGCCCCCGCCAGTACCCGGGGTTCCCCTGCCGCCACCCCCGACCGAGCCCGCGCCGTGGGCGCCCCCCACCGGCCCCGCGCAACCCCTGCCGCCGCCCCCAACCGAACCCGCTCCGTGGGCACCCCCGACCGCTCCGGGCACTCCGTGGACGACACCCGGCGTGCCGCCCGGTGGACCGTCGAACTATCAACGCCTCGGTCCGGCCGGGGGCCAGCCGGTGTGGGGCATCGCTCCGATCGCTCCCCGCGTCATCTTCACTGCCCCTGCGCCCCGGTCGCGAGGCGCGACCATCGCCTGGGTCACGGCCGGCGTCGCCCTCGTCGCGACCATCGCGATCCTCGCCGTGTCGATCGACTGGGGCGGATCCGACGATTCCGTCGACCTCGCGAGCAACGCGACCTCATCGACGTATCCGACCTACACCTCACCGACGTTCACGCTTCCGCCCAGGTCCGCACCGCGCGGCCCCTCGCCGACGTACCTGACACCGACCACCGCGTCGAGTCCGATCCCCACGCCGACCGCGTGGCGCGCCTACAGCGCCCCCGACGGGTCGTTCTCCGCGAGCGTCCCCGCGCTGCCCTCGTTCTCCTCGGCCCCCATCAACACCGCCGGGATGCACCTGACCATGAAGCAGTACCTCTTCTACACCGGAAACGACTCGATCACAGAGATCGGCGCCGCGACCTATCCGGTCTCGGCGGTCGACGTGCAGCGGGGACTGGAGGGCGCGCTCCGAGGCATGGCGAATTCGGGCCTGACGATCACCCACCAGGCACCGTCGACAGTCGCGGGCCTCGCGTCGATCGAGTTCACCGGCTCGGCGAGCGGGCACACCGCGCGCGGCCAGGTCACGTTCAAGGGCAGCACACTCTTCACGCTGATCAGCGCAGAGAGTCCGCGCGACGGAGCAGTGCCCAGGGCGACCTACGAGCGGATCCTCGCCAGCTTCGTTCCGTCGTGACGTTCACAGATCGATGAGCGCCTCCCACCCGGCGGGAGGTGGCTCGAGACGCCAGTACTGCTCGGGCGTCGGCGCGTCGAGGCGGCGCCACAGCCCCCAGTCAGCCTCGAGCGCGCGCACTTGCGAGCGGTACTCGGCCATCGCGGCCAGTTTCGACGCGAGGTCGATATCGAGCGGCATCGCGACGGGCGTCGGCCACAGCCCCGAGCGGAACAACTTCGAGACGCGCCAGGCAAGGATGCCCGGGATGTGGTGGTAGGCCACGTCCTGATACGCGATCCACGCGGGCGCGCCACTCGTCGCGCCCCATCGTTCGCGCACCAGCAACGCTGCCTCGTGGACCGTCACGTGTTCGGGATTCGCCAACCCGAGCGGCATCAGCACCATCGTCGGATCGAGTCGCCGCAGCAGCGGCACCAACGCGTCGGCGACCTCCGCCGCCACGGCGACCGGCTCGTCGGGTTGCAGGTCGGCCTCGGCAAAGCCATCGAGGTGGATCGGCACCGCGCCCAATCGAGTCAACGCGCGACGGTCCTCGTCACGACGGGCCGCGACCACGTCGTCACCCGCGGTGAATCCGCTGAGGATCGACCACGCGTTCGGCGGGTCCGGATACGTCGCGGGGAAGCCGCAGAAGACCGTCACCACCGTCGCTCCAGCGTGGCGGCCGAGCATCTGCCCACAGCTCAGCACCGCGTCGTCGGGATGCGGCGACAGCACGACGACGCGCTCGAGTTCGGCGTCGTCGACCCAACCCCAGTCGGCCATCCCCTGACCGGGGCCCGTGCCTGCCACGGTCAGTCGAACTGCGGCTCGACGAGATCGAGGAACGACGGCGGACTCGCCATGATGTCGGCGTACCGGTTGCCGATCTCGGGGTCGACCTCGGAGGTCTCACCCGCGTGCGCCTCGGCCTCGGAGCGGAAGTACATGACCTGCGTGAAGTCGCCACCTCCGCCATGCCACGCCATCAGTCCGCCGAGAATGTCTGGTCGCGCGGCCGACAACTGATCGCCCACCTCGTCGAACATCGCCTGAGCCGCCGTCTTGTCTTTGACGCTGCCGCTGATGACCTGCACGAATCCGGCGTCCGACGACGCGCCGCCGAGCATGGTGTCGACCTCGGCGCAGTTCTGGAACGAGATGTCGCTCATCGACGGCTCCATCTCGGCCCACCACTTGCCCTGCTCGGGGCGCTCGCTGTTCGCCACCGCGTCCGCCTCTGATTCGAACCGCACCACCGTGACGGCGACGCCGTCGCGGGTGACGCCCCACGTCGCGCCGAGATAGCCCGACGCGCCCGGCTTCAGCTCGGCGGACCAGCGCTCGCTCTGGCGACGGTGGAGTTCGGGATCGACGACCCTGCCCTGGATGATCTGGACGTACATGCGAGACCTCATTTCCGCCGGCGCTGTGTCTCCGGTCACTCGCATCATTGCCGAGGGTGACCTGCTCCGTCGAGAGCCTCGGAGAGCCCGTACCGCGATGGCCAGGTCATTTGACGGATGCAACCATTGATATCGTGAACGGTTCATTCGAAGGAGCCCCGTTGCTCGAACGTCTCGCTCATTTCAGTTATCGCCGCCGCCGGTGGGTGCTTCTCGTCTGGGTCGTGCTGCTCTTCGGCATGTCCGCGCTCGGCGCCAACTTCGGCGGCAAGACCTCGATGGAGTTCAAGCTCCCCGCGTCGGATTCGCAGAAAGCGTTCGACCTGCTGAAGAGCGCCGGGAGTGCCGCGCAGAACGAGGCCGGCAAGGTCGTCTTCGCGGCGAACGACGTGACCGACCCGGCGATCATCACCCGCGCCGAGAAGTTCCTCGGCGAGCTTGCGAAGGTCAAGCACGTGAGCGCGGTCCACAGCCCATGGGACGCACAGAACCCGGCCGCGTCCGCCCAGATCTCGAAGGATCACACGATCGCGTTCGCGACCGTCCAATTCGACGGCCCCTTCCCCGAACTCCCGAAGGATCTCGGCACCAAGACCATCGAGGATCTCGCCCGCCCCGCGAACGGCAACGGGTTGCGCATCGAGCTCGGCGGCAACATGTTCCAATCTCGCGACATCGGCGGGGCCTCCGAGCTCGTCGGCGTGGTCGCCGCGATCGTGATCCTTCTGTTCGCCTACGGATCGGTGCTCGCCATGGGTCTGCCGATCCTCATGGCGATGTTCGGTATCGGCATCGGACTCGCCGCCGGACAGCTGCTCGCCAATGTCATGTCGATGCCCGACTTCGCCGCGCAGCTCGCCGCGATGATCGGCATCGGCGTGGGCATCGACTACGCGCTCTTCATCGTCACGCGGTACCGGCAACTGCTCCACGAGGGACACGAGCCCGAGACCGCCGTTGTGAAGGCGATCAAGACGGCGGGCAAGGCCGTGCTGTTCGCCGGCTGCACCGTGGTGATCTCACTGCTCGGCATGTTCCTCATGGGTCTGTCGTTCGTGAACGGACTCGCCGTCGGCGCGTCGCTCGCCGTGCTCGTCACGATGCTCGCCTCGGTCACGCTGCTGCCGGCGATCCTCGGCTTCGTCGGCCACAAGATCGACAGCCTCGCCCTTCCGTGGGCGAAGAAGACGACGAGCACTGACCGCAACGTCTGGTACCGATGGAGCCGCTTCGTGCAGAAGCACCCAGTCGTCATGGTGCTCGTCGGCCTCGTCATCCTCGGCGGACTCGCGCTGCCGGTGTTCTCGATCCAGCTCGGCAGTTCTGATCAGGGCTACCTGCCCGAGCGCGAGACCGCGCGCCAGGCGTACGACCTGTTGTCGAAGGGGTTCGGGCCGGGCTTCAACGGTCAGATGTTGGTCGCGGTCAGGGTGCCGAACGATGCGGCCGGCGCGCAGCTCGCACGAGTGCACGACGCGGTCGCGGCGACCGACGGCGTGGTCAAGCCGGTCCCGACAACGCTGTGGCGGCCCGGTTCGAAGGTCGCGGTGATCCCCATCTACGCGACGACGTCGCCGCAGAACACCGCGACGATCGACATGATCGATCGGTTGCGCGCGACACTGCCGCCGGCAACCGCAGGCACGGGTCTCGAGGCGCACGTCGGCGGCACGACCGCGCTCTTCGAGGACGTCTCGGTGATCCTCGGCGAGCGTCTGTTCCTGTTCATCGCCGGTGTGCTGGCGGTGTCGTTCCTACTGCTGCTGGCAGTGTTCCGATCGATCTTCGTGCCACTCAAGGCGGTGATCGTGAACCTGTTGTCGATCGGCGCGAGCTACGGCCTGCTGGTCACCGTGTTCCAGAAGGGCATCGGCGCGAGCCTGATCGGCGCTGGCCGGCAGGGTCCGATCGAGGCATTCGTGCCGATGATGATGTTCGCGATCGTCTTCGGTCTGTCGATGGACTACGAGGTCTTCCTGCTTTCGCGCATCAAGGAGGAGTACGACCGCACGAAGGACAACGGTGTCGCCGTCGCCGACGGACTCAGCCAGACGGCGCGGGTCATCACCGCGGCCGCGGCGATCATGGTGTGCGTGTTCGGGTCGTTCGTGTTCGGCGACCAGCGCGTCATCAAGGAGTTCGGATTCGGCCTCGCGATCGCGGTGTTCATCGACGCGACGATCGTCAGGATGATCCTCGTGCCCGCGACGATGGAGTTGCTCGGCGACGCGAACTGGTGGTTCCCGAAGTGGCTTGAACGGATCGTGCCGAAGATCCACATCGAGGGCGAGCCCCAGGGAACCTGACACGAGCGTCAGCTATGGTCGGCGGGTACGACGGATCCCGTCGTCGATGGTCACGATCGCGGTGCTGAGGATCCGAACCGACCGCCAGGATGGGGAATCTTCCATCTGGAAGGAACAACGCTCGGGCAAGCTCCACCACAACCGAGATCGGCAAGCTCGTCCCAAGCTTCCAGCCGGCGACGACAACCCCGAGAACTACGGATGCGGCGCGCTACCCGACGGACGGTTGCTGACGACCGACGTGGGCAATCAGGCCACCGGCAGCGGTGACGGTCAGCGTCGTGACGGGCGTGATCAACGAGTACGGGCCCGACGGAGCGTTCCGGCGCAACATCCTGTCGCCGCCCGCCGGCGAGTCGCTGGGTGCGAAGCCCTATTCCACGGGCACGCCGCTCGGCATCGGCGTGGCCGCCGACGGCACCCTGTTCTACGCCGACATCGGCATCACTGCGACCTCGAAGGGAGTCGGCCCAGGTGACCACACCGGCACCGTGCGTCGCATCCGGTTCGTGAACGGAGCGGCGCAGCCCCCCGACACCATGGCGACCGGACTCGACTTTCCCGACGGCATCGGCGTCTGGGGCCCGCCGCGTTCCTAGAGCGTGCGCCGCGAGGTGGCACGCCCCATCGATCTAGGAGGCCGGCACCGCCTCGACGATCGCCTCGAGCGCGGCGCGCAACGGGGGAAACCCCGGATCGACCGTCTTGCCCAGCCGCACCACGACGAGATCGCGATCCGGCACGATCAGGATGCGCTGCCCTTCGTAGCCGTGCGCGGCGAACGCTCCGGGCCACTGCCAGCGCCACCAGTGCGCGCCGTACCCGTACTCCTCGGTGTCGGGGGTGCCGGTCGGTGTGCGCGCGTGGTCGGTCCATCCGGCCGGCAGCACGCGGTGATCACCCCAACAGCCGTCGTTGCGATACAGCTCGCCGAAGCGCGCGAAGTCGCGAGTCGTCGCGTGGACGAACGACGAGCCGATGAACGTGCCGGACGCATCGAGCGTGGCGGTCGCCGACATCATGCCGATCGGCTCGAAGAGTCGCTCACGCAGGTAGGCCTCGGTCGCTCTGCCACCCCCGAGGATGTCGCGGGCGATGCGGCACAGAATGTTCGTCGTTCCGCTCGAGTAGTTCCAGAACGCGCCGACCGCGTGCTCGAGTGGCAGCGCAGCTGCGAATCCGGCGACGTCGTCGCGACCGTCGCCGAACAGCATCGCGATCACGTCGGACACCTGGTCGTCGACGTAGTCCTCCCGGAACGCGAGGCCGCTCCGCATGTTCAGCAGGTGCTGCACGGTGATCGTCGCGCGTTCGTCGTCGGCCCATTCAGCGATCGGCGCAAGCGTGTCGACGGTGATCAGCCCGTCGTCGACGAGCAGCCCGTACATCGCGTGCGTGATGCTCTTCGCGGTCGACCACGAGATCAGCGGCACCTCCGCGCCACAACCAGGGCCGTAGCCCTCGGCGATGATCGCGCCCGCGTGTAGCACGAGCAGTCCGAGCGTCACGCCGATCTCTGGCGGCTGGCCCAGCAGGTGTCCGACCGCCGCGCGCAACGCCGGTGTCGAGCGCGACAGATCGATCGGCAACGCAGACGGATCGGGTTCGAGAAAGCTCACGACGTGCATCTTGGCCGCACTCAGGGGCGGTGTCCTGCAACAATCGACCGATGACCGATGACGACCTCCTGGTCGAATGGTTCCGCGGGCACTACGCGGCGGCGCGACAGGTCGAGCGGCGGTTGTGGGAGATGCACGACCAGTTGTTCGGCGGGGCGATCGCCGGCCAGTCGTCCGGTCACACCGTGATGCCGTCGTTCACGCTGAAGTACGAGATCGAGGGCGGCTTCCTCGTGGTGCTCAGCGAATTCAACGCGCAGCACCTCGCGAACGAGTGGACCTCGCGCCTCCCCCTCCTCGCCGAGTGCGCCACCGTCATCGATGCCGCTCGCTCCTACATCGAAGAGCACCAGAACGTGATCAGTCACGAATCGTACGACGACTCGCCGATGTCGCAGGAGGCTCGCGAGCTGCTGCAGCACGCCGCGATCACCGTGAGCGCCGTGATCGGTCGCGCGACCACGTTGTTGGTCGAAAGGACCTGACAACTCCATTGACGCGCGCCACGAACGCATGTTCGTATGGGCGTTCGACGTGGAGGGGGCCCTGATTGGCAGCGAGAAAAGGACGAAGTGCCGGTCGCGAGGCGCTGGCGATCGCAATGCAGATCGGCCAACCGGTGCTGTTGTGGGGTGCTCCCGGTGAGGGCAAGTCGGCGATGATCGCCCAGGTGGCCGAGCAACTCGGGCGGCCGTGCGAGGTGGTGCTCGGCAGCGTGCGCGAGGCCTCCGATTTCGCTGGACTGCCCATGCGCGTCGGCGACTCGGTGTCGTTCGTCCCGCCTCGATGGGCGACGCGCTGCACCGAGCGCCCCGACACCGTGGTGTTTTTCGACGAGCTCACCACCGCGCCGCCCACGGTCCAGGCGGCCATGTTGCGCGTCGTGCTCGAACGCGAAGTCGGCGACCTCACGCTGCCCGATACCGTCTCGATCGTCGCCGCGGCGAACCCGCCTGAGCTGTCAGCCGGCGGTGACGACCTCGCTGCGCCGCTCGCGAATCGCTTCTGCCATCTCCACTGGCAGGCCGAGACGCGCGACTGGCTGCACGGCATGTTGCGCGGCTGGGCACCCGCACCGATCCCGATCGTGCCCGACTCGTTCGGCTCGATCGCGCTGCGCTGGCGCTCGATCCTCGTGGGTTTCATCACCGCGAGGCCGTCGATCCTCCGCCAGGTCCCGAGCGACGTGGTGTCGCAGGGTGGCGCGTGGCCCTCGCCGCGGTCGTGGGACCGCGCCCATCTCTTGGCCGCCGCCAGCGAGGCGGCCGGCACCGACATGCGCGTGCGGCACACGCTGGTGAGCGGGGTCGTCGGCGAACCCGCGGCGATCGAATTCCTCCGCTACGCCAACGAGATCGACCTGCCCGACCCCGAGTCGCTGCTGATCGACCCGTCGCTGCTGCGCACCGACGTGCGCGCCGACCAGCTGCTCGCCTCGCTCGCGGCGGTGGCGACTGCGGTCGCCGGCGAGCTGACCCGCGAGCGGTGGGAAGCCGCGTGGGAGGTGCTCGCCGCGGTGTGCCACGCCGATCGCGCCGACCTTGCCGCAATGGCCGCGACTGATCTGCTCGACCTGCGCGAGCCCGACTGGCCGGCGCCGCGAGCCGTCACCGCGTTCGTGCCGATCCTGCGCGAAGCCGAACTCGTGTGAGCGAGGGTGCCGCCACACGACTGCCACCGCTGGCACCCGACGACGCGCGTCTCTTCGCCGCTGCTCGACTCCGTGCCGCGCGCCTGCAGCCGTATTTCGCGAGCGCCGTCTTCTCGCTCATGCCGGTCTCGAGCCCCGGGTACGGCACGTTCGCGGTCGATCACCGATGGCGCGTCTACGTCGACATGGACCGCGCCCGCGAATGGGGCGTCGAAGCCACTGCCGGGGTGTTGCTCCACGAAGCGCACCACGTTGTGCGCAACCATCACGTACGTGCCCAGCGCGTCGGCGCCACCGGTCGCCAGCACGACCTCTGGAACCTGGCCGGCGACGCGGCGATCAACGATGACCTGGTGGCCGACGGCATCGCGCTGCCTGATCCCGTCCTCCCCCATCACCTCGGGCTGACGTCACGCGGCTTCGAGGAGACCTACTACCGCTACCTCTGCGAGAACCCCGAGAAAGCGCAGTGCCTCTGCGGTTCGGGCGCCGGTGGCTCGCCGCTGCCGATCGAACTCGGCGACGGCGACGAGACCGAGGGGGTCGATGACGTCGATGCCGATGCGATCCGACGCGGCGTGGCGCACGAGATCACTGCGGCCGTCGCGGGCGGCATGAACGTGTCGCCCCGGCTCGCCCGCTGGGCCGAACAGCTCCTCGAACCGGAGGTGCCGTGGCGCACGTTGCTGCGCTCGGCGCTGGGTCGAAGTCTTCGCGGCGTCACCGGCCGCCAGCATCCGACCTGGCAACGACCCGACCGTCGCGCCGACTCGCGGCCCGACGTGCTCGCACCCGGGCTCGAGCGACGGCGTCCGCACGTCGCGGTCGTCGCCGACACCTCGGCATCGATGTCACAGCGACTGCTCGACGAGGTCGTCACCGAAATCGACTCGCTCCTCCACCAGACCGGAGTGGGTGAGGTCACCGTCATCGTCTGCGACGACCACGCCGCCCAGCCGCAGCGGGTGCGACGCATCCGCACACTCACACTCACCGGCGGTGGCGGCACCGACATGCGCATCGGCATCGACGCGGCCGCGGCATTGCGTCCCCGGCCCCAGGTGATCGCCGTGCTCACCGACGGGTACACGCCGTGGCCGACGCGTGCGCCAGCGGGCTCCGCGATAGTGGCCGTCGTCCTCAGCGCTGAGACCACGCTGCCCCGTGGCCCTGGGATCATCGCGATTCGGGTGCACGAACCGCGATGAACGTCGACGTCCTCGACCTCCCGATTCCGATCGACGGCCGACACCTTCCCGAGTGCCCACATCGCGACGAGCGCTCGGTGTCACCCGACGGTCCGTGCGACTGGTGCCTCTGGGCGATCCGCACACCAGAGCTCACGACACTCATGGCGATCGGACGCGACACGCAGGCCCTGCTGCACTCCGACGCGGTCGACTCGGTCGCCGGGATCGTCGCCTTCGCCCGGCTCGTCGAGATGTACGACGCGGTCGAGCTCGACTCGGTCTGGGTCGCCTCCGCTCGCCGGCTCGTCGAGGTGACGCGACGCACGGTCGCCGCAAACCTGGGTCGCCTGCGGGTCCGCATCGATCATGCTGTCGCCGCCGACGGACCGGTCGAGACCCGCTGTCTGCGCACGGCCGGCGCGCTCACAGTCGTTGCGCTGCAGTCCGATCCATCCCGAATTGACCAGGTCGCGTTGCCGGGCGCGTTGCGACGCGACATCGAGCGACTCACGTCGGGGCTGTCGGCGACCGTCCAGCTCGCGACACTGCTGCCGCTCATCGAGCAGATGCACCACCACGACCTGCCGACGCTTCTGACCCAGCCTGAGTGGTCACGGCGGCCCTCGGCCGGCAGTCGCCACAACATCGTCGCTCGACAACTCGCCGGCGCCGCGCTCGAACCCGGATCGCTCGAGGCACTTGTGGTCGAGACGGCCATCCAGGAGAACACCGAGTTGTTGCTGTCGCTCGGCGAGCGCCTCGCCGACCTGGGCCCCAGGTTCACCGTGTCGCGTGCGACCATCGAGCAGCCGCACGCCGGCCGCACGCGCGAACTCGTGTGGCGCGTCAGCCGACTCGACTGGCACCTCACCTTCGTCGACACGGCGCTCGCCGCCTGCTGGGACGCGCGCGTCGACGGCGGCTTCTGTCAGACCGACGTCCCGTGGGTGGTCGCGCTGGCAATCGACGCATCGCTCGGCGCGGGTCTGGTCTCCGGACTGTTCGCGACCGTGCCCAGCCGACTCGAGCCGACCACCTGAACACAGCGCGGGCGTTATCGTCGGCGGCGATGACGACCTCGCCCGAGCAACGACTCGTCGAACTCGGCATCGTCCTGCCCGGTCCGTACCCACCGCATGACCCGCTCGACGCCGTCGTCGTGCACGCAGGTGTGGCGCGCACGTCGGGGCAGCTCCCCCGCAACCACGAGGGTCAACTGGTCCACCCGGGCATCGTCGGATCGACGGTCGCGGTCGCCGACGGCGCCGAGGCCGCCCGCTGGTGTGCGCTCAACGCACTGTCGGTGCTCGCTGCCGAGCTGGGATCGCTGGATCGGATCGAACGCGTGTTGTCGCTCATCGGATTCGTGGCGTGTGTGCCCGGCTTCGACCAACAGGCTGCGGTCGTCGACGGCGCGAGCCGTCTGCTCGCCGAGGTGTTCGGTGACGCCGGTCGGCACACGAGATCCGCGATCGGCGTGGCCGCGATCCCCCGCGGCGGAGCGGTCGAGATCGAGCTCTCGGTCGCGCTCCGCTGAACACCGGCGTGGCCGATACCGCTGACCACAGGTCGCCGACGGACGGCGCGGACAAGCAGGGCCGGGTTGGGGTCAGCCGTTCAGGCGATGAACTCACCTCGCCGTAGCGAGTGCAGACAGAGCGAGGGCTTCGAGCGACTCGAGGAACTGCTCTCGCGCTCTGACCGTTCGCCCCTCAGTGCTCGGTGGAGTTGACCTCGCCCGCGTCGGGCAGCGCCACCGCGAAGCAGAAGCAGTGGATCGGTGCGTTGTCGCTCACCGGGCGCAAGCTGTGGATCGTGTTCGGCGGAATGCGCACGAGGTCGCCCTGCGAGATCTCGCACTGCTCGTCGCCGATCGTCATGATGCCCTTGCCGGAGGTGACGTAATAGAACTCGTGTGTCGGGTGCTGGTGCGGATCGACGAGTCCGCCGCCCGCGACCTCGAACTCGCTGACCAGTTCGAGGTGCCCGCCCGCGGTCATCTCAGCCAGCTCGCGCGGCTCGACCAGCCACCAGACGGGCACCGTGCCGTTGTGCTCGATGACGGGTGTGACCTGCTCGATCGACCGGACATCCATGCGTTCTCCCCGGGCTCGCGGCGCGTTCTGCATAACATGACGCCGGCGTCAGGATAGGTCCGCGCGCAGGGAGGCGTCGATGGCAGCGGAGCAAGGACACCAGCACGAGCGATTGCTGGCCGAGTCTTCGTCGGCTTCGCCGACAGGCAGCGCTCCTGATGGGGGCCACCGCCTCTCGGCGGCGGCCCCGAGCATTCTCACGGTCACGGCTGAGCCCTTGACGTCGGAGGGGTGGCGACCGTTCGGTCAGGTGATCGGCCGCGACGAGTGCGCGCTCGAACTGCGCGGCGCCGAGTTTCACCTCGACGTACTGACCTACGAGTGGCACGCCTTGCGCTGCGAACTGTTGAACCGTCACCACACCGCGACGCAGGCGCTCATCCCGCTCGGCGGCTCGCCGGCTGTCGTGGTCGTCGCTCCCCGCGAGGTCGACTTCAGCGACCTCGAGCACCTCTCGACGATCCGCGCGTTCACGATCTCCGGCGATCTCGGCATCAACCTCGCCATCGGCACGTGGCACTGGGGTCCCTACCCCACCGGCACCGTCGTCCACCTCGCGAACTTCCAGGCGCGCAACGTCGTCGACGACAACGAGATCGCGTATCTCGAGCGCGATCTCGCGACCGTGGTCGAGGTGCGCCTCTGAGCGTGCGCCTCTGACCGGGCTGCTCAGACGACGGGCGTGACCGCGAGGATTGGTTCGTCGCCGGTCATCTGCCGCGACACCCAGGCCAGCCGTACCAGGACGATCACCGCGCTCGTCGCGAGCACGATCGCGTAGCCGATGAGCGCGCCGTCGCCGAGGGCGATGCCGTAGGCACCCCACGTGGTCGCGTCGAGCAGCGCGATCCACCACGTCACCGGCGAGATGCCCGAAAGGTCGTGGTCGGTGAACACGCGCGCGACCTGCGGCGCGTTGGTCACGCCGACGGTGAACGCCAGCGCGGCGCCGAGCACGCCGCCGGTAGCGGCCGCGACGATGACGGCCATCCAGGCGGTGGTCCACGCGAGGTCGCGCCAGGTGACCGAGCGACGGAGGAGCACGACGGTCCACACGCTCGGAACGAGCGCCAGTATCGACACGATCCAGACGGCCGGCAACGAGGCGATGAGTCCGTAGATCGTCCACACCGACTGCGCGACCACCAAGTTGAGCGCGGCGAGGGGCGACACCCCTGCAGCGACACCCGAGCGCGCGAGGCACATCGGCTGGGGGAAGAGCCGTACGAGGAACACCCCGGAGGCCACCACGGCGAGGACGCTGGTCAGCATGGCCCGCCATTTTCCCCGATCGGAGTCGCTCCCGTCGAAGCCGATAGCTTGCGGCACCGTGACGCCTCCACCGGAGCTCCTCATCCGTCCGGTCGACCTGCCCCGCCCGCGCGGCAGCGATGTGTGGCGTCGCCTGGCGCAGGCGGCCTGGTCGAGTACGCGCCATCTCGCCCAGATCGGCGGATCTGCGGCGCGCCGCAAACCCGTCGACGCACGTGTGATCGCCAACGCGGTCCGCGCCGTGTTCGACGACCTCGGCGGCACGTTCTCGAAGTTCGGACAACTCATCGGCTCCGCACCCAGCCTGTTCGGCGACGACGTTGCGGCGTCGTTCCGCTCGACACTCGACGGTGTCGCGCCCATCCCATTCCCGCAGGTCAGGGCCACCGTCGAAGAGGCGCTCGGCCTGCCGATGTCACGACTCTTCGCCTCGTTCGACGAGCAGCCGATCGCCGCCGCGTCGGTCGCCGCCGTGCACCGCGCGGTGCTGCTCGACGGTCGGACGGTCGCGGTGAAGGTGTTGCGTCCTGACGTCGAGTACGCGATGGCCGTCGACCTCGCAGTGATGCAGCCGCTGTTCGACTTTCTCGGCCACCAGATCGCGATCGGCGTGCTCGGTGAACTTCCGGCGCTCATCAGCGGGCTCGCCGAACAGCTCAGCGAGGAGCTCGATCTGCGCAACGAGGCGCGGTCGATGCGATGGTTCGACCACCTGTGCGGATCGCTCGACCTCGAGCGCGTGGTCGTGCCGACGCCGATCGACGGTTTCGTGACGCGGCGCGTGCTGGCGATGACATATATCGATGGCGTGTCCGTCGATGCGGTGGCGGAGATCGAGGCCATGGGCATCGATCCGGCGCCGCTCGTGCAGGACTGCGTGCGCGCCTGGTTCGCCTCGGCGCTGACGACCGGCGCGTTCCACGGCGACGTCCACGCCGGCAACCTGCTGATCACGCCCGACTCGAAGCTGGCCATCCTCGACTGGGGCATCGTCGGTCGCTTCGACGACCACACGAAGCGATTCTTCCGGCGGATGATCGAAGGAGTGCTCGGCGACGAGACGGCCTGGGCCGACGTGTGGACCGAGATGGAGATCGCCTACGGGCCGGTCATGCAGGAGAACCTCGGGCTGACCGACGAGCAGATGGTGCAGCTCATCCGCATGCAGATCGAGCCGCTGTTCCTGCGACCGTTCGGCGAAGTGAAGCTGAGCGACCTCATCACCAATACGAACACGACGCGCGAGATGGTGGGCGCGAACGGTCCCAATGACGCGAAGAAGAGCTGGTACGCGATGTGGCAGGCCGAGCGCGAGTTCCGGCGTGGCCAGCGCGACTCGGGCAGCCGCGACACCGGCTTCGATCGCGGCACGTTCCTGCTGGGCAAACAACTCGTCTACTTCGAGCGCTACGGCAAGCTCTTCATGCCCGAGTCGCCGCTGATGTGGGACCCGTCGGTCTTCCGTCGCCTGCTCGACGAGACCGCGACGCAGGCGCCGATTCAGACCCCGACCGACGAGGCGATACCCGCCTGAGGGCGAGGCCGCAGACCGGTCAGTGGGTCGTGTAGTCGATCGGCGGTGCGTCCTTCACGCCGACGGCGAAGCAGAAGCAGTGGATCGGCTCGTCGCCGGTCGGGCGCAGGCTGTGCACCATGTCGGGTGGGATGTAGATCAAACCTCGAACTCGTTCGCCAACTCGAGGTAGCCGCCGTCGGTGATCTGCCGCATCTCGGCGGGACGGATGAGCCACCACACGGGCACGGTCCCGTTGTGTTCGACCTCGGGTGTGACGGTCTGCACGTTGCGGATGTCCATGGTCGGGCCTTTCTCAGAGCAACGCGCTCGCGCGTGGCTGGTGTTCGATCGCCCAGCGGAGCCCGCCGAGCACATGACGGAGGAAGTCGACGCTCTCCCACGCCGCGGGGAAGTGACCAAGACTGGTGGAGAAGACGCGGCCCGCTCCCTCGTCGAAACACCACGAGAGCGGGAACGCGAAGTCGGGACGCTGCACGCCCCGGACCGACTGGTCGAGTTGCGCATCGGGCGCACGCAGCAGGACGCGCGCATCCGATCGAAGATCGCGGAACTGGTACACCTCGTCGTGCCATCGCCACTCCGGACCGAGATGCGCGGTCGCCGGGTGGTCACGGTCGACGACCTCGATGTCGACGGTCTGCGTCCAGGGGTGCCCGTTGAACCGCGCACCGACGAGGTCGCCGTACGCGGGCCAGCTCACACACGAGTCGGTCGCCGCGTGGATCGCGACGACGCCCATCACTCCCGATCGCAGACGCGACACGATCGTGGTGCGCTGCTCGCCGCTCCACGGTGTCTCGCCGATGGTGAACAGCGCGAGCCCGCGGGCGTAGTCGAGGGCATCGGGATCGAGGTGCCGCACATCGGACACCTCGACGAATTCGAGGTCGCACAGATCGGCCAACTGCGCCATCGCGATCGCCGACTGCGGCAACACGCCGTGGGCGCCGGCGGGGCCGTCCGCGTAGGGGGCGACCTGGGTGACGTACAGCAGCAACTCCCGCACAGCCGCAGGCTAGCTTCGCACCGTGATCGCTTCGTCGGGGGAACTGGTGTCACTGGGGTCGGCCACGCTCGGCGAGTCGGGCGCGAGTCGCATGGCGTCGCGGATCAAGCCGGTGTGGCGCGGCGCGATGGTCGCGGCGCCGGCGTTTGCCGTGCACTGCAGCGCGGGCGACAACCTCGCAGTGCACGTCGCTGCGGCGACGGCGCCGGCCGGATGCGTGCTCTGCGTCGACGTCGGTGATGTCGCCGACCTCGGCTACTGGGGCGAGGTGCTCACGACCGCCGCCGAGTCACGCGGGATCGTCGGGTTGGTGATCGACGGCTGCGTGCGCGACGTCGACGCGCTCGAAGCACACGGCTTCCCGGTGTTTTCCACGGGTGCGTCGCTGCCCGGCGCGACCAAGGACAAGCCTGGCAGGGTGGGGCGCGAAGCGGCGGTCGGCGGGGTCGTCGTTCGGCCCGGCGACTGGATCGTCGGCGACGTCGACGGCGTCGTCGTGTTGGCCGCGGATCGACTCGACGAGGTCATCGCGGCCGGTCGCGCACGCACCGAGAAAGAGGCCGGCTTCTTCGAGGCGCTGCGCGGCGGCGCCACGACCGTCGAATTGCTCGGCCTCGACGCCTCGCTCATCGAAGGTCCCTGAGAGGACGCCCTCACGCGATCCGAGGCGCGTGCTCAGCGCGATCGCCGATCGGCTCGCGCACTTCGGCCGTCGAACGGGCGAGCCGCACTGTGCACCACCCCATCGTCATCACCGCGGCGGCGATGACGAGCTTCGCGAATGGGCCGTCCGCGTGCAGTCGCTCGTGCATCAGCGACAGTCCCAGCGCGCAGGCGACGAGTGGCTCGGCGGCTTCCAGCGCGGGAAGCGCGGCGCGTAGTTCGCCCGCCTGGAACGCACTCTGCAGAATCAAGAAGCCCGACGCGATCACCGCGGCCAAGGCGTACAGCTGCCAGGCGGTGACCAGCGCGCCGACCCCGCGACCGATCAGGTGGGCGACCGTCTTCATGAGCGTCGAGCTCACACCGAACGACATTCCGGCCGCGGCGGCGAGCAGGGACGCGCGCGCGGCGCCGTGCGCTCGATGAGCCGCGAGTAGACAGATCGACACGACTGCCGCGAGGATCACGAGCGGTACCAGCCAGTCGCGGAACGGCTGCTCGGCCGACCCTCCGCCCGGCTGAGCGACGACGAGGAACGTCGCCAGACTGATGGTCATCAGGGTCGCCCAGCCGAGATCGGAACGTGGATGGCGCGACGCTCCCCGACGTGCCGCGAACAGCAGTGAGAACAACAGGCTGGTCACCAGCAGCGGCTGGACGAAGATCACCGATCCAAGACTGAGCGCGAGCACCTGGAAGCCGAATCCGCCGACGTCGACCGCGATGCCCAACCACCACATCGGCTCGTGTGCCAGGTGCCAGAGCAGCCCGATCTTCAGCGAGGTGTCCAGTGGCGCTTCGGATGCCTTGCGCTGCTCGATGACATTCGACGCGGCGTAGCAGAAGGCAGCGGAAAGAGCGATCACGGCAACGATCACTGGATGTCGTGGCACAAGCCACC
Source organism: Acidimicrobiaceae bacterium (assembly GCA_043734285.1). Lineage (GTDB taxonomy): Bacteria > Actinomycetota > Acidimicrobiia > Acidimicrobiales > Microtrichaceae > JAYTFP01. The sequence continues at coordinate 14,055 of JAYTFP010000040.1, read as the reverse complement.
TCCCTCGGGTCCGGTTGCTGAGTGTGCGCTCAGCACCTCTCATCAAATCCTCATCTTCGACGGTTGTCATATACCCATGGACCCGTTCGACCCTCCCCCGCCGACTGCTCCGCTATTTCTGCCGCCTCCCCCTACTCCGCCCGTCGCACCGCTCCCCCAGGTCGAGCCGCCGCCGCGCGCCCCGTCCACCGGTATCCGCTGGATTGTCGCGGTCTCGGTGGTGATCGGCATGCTCATCTCGGGTGCCGGGTTCGGACTGGTCACGGCCCTGATCACCCGCGGTCGCCCTACGGCAACCGGGATCGTCGCGCCGACCACCACGCCCGCCACGGGAACCAGTGGGTCGATCGACGTCGCGAAGGTGGTTCGCAAGGTCGATCCCGGAGTCGTCGACATCAACACCGTGCTCGGGTACGAGTCGGCGAGGGCCGCGGGGACGGGCATGGTCCTGACCGCCTCTGGTGAGGTGCTGACCAACAATCACGTGGTCGCGGGGGCCACGAAGATCACTGCGACCTCGGTGACCACCGGGCGGACCTTCGAGGCGAAGGTCGTCGGGGTCGACCCCTCCGACGACGTCGCCCTGCTCCAGCTTGTCGGGGCATCGGGGCTCGAGACGATCACGACCGACGAGTCGAAGACGCCGGCGAGCGGCGAACCGGTCGTGGCGATCGGCAACGCGGGCGGACGAGGTGGTGCACCGAGCGTGGTCGCCGGCAGCGTCATCGGTCTGGGACGCACGATCACGGCAGGTGACCAAGGCGGCGGCTCGGCGGAACGCCTGACCAATCTCATCCAGATCGACGCGGGGATCGAACCGGGCGACTCCGGTGGCCCGCTCGCCGACGCGTCGGGCCGGGTGATCGGCATGAACACGGCTGCATCGGTGAACAACCGCTTCGAGTCGACCGCGAGCGAGGGGTACGCCATCCCGATCGGCGGCGCCTTGTCGGTGGTGCGTCGCATCGAGGCGGGGCACGAATCGGCGACGATCCACATTGGGTCACACGGCGTGCTCGGCGTCGAGATCGCTCGTGCGGCATACGGCGGATCGTCGATCTCAGGTGCGCGGATCGCCGCGGTGACGGCGGGCTCGCCCGCCGCATCAGGTGGCGTGTACGCGGGTGACGTGATCACCTCGATCGATGGCACCGGAGTCGATTCGTCCGAGGGGCTGTCCGCACTCCTCCTGCCGCATCACGCGGGCGACAAGGTCCGCGTCGGATGGACCGGCGGCGGCGACGGCGCGAGTCACTCGGCGTCGATGACCCTGATGACGGGGCCCGCCATCTGACGCGATCGTCGCCGCGGAAGCCACCTCGCGAGGATCCGCGACCTGAGCGCGCCGCGCTCGTAGCGTGACGCCTCAACATCACGTGATCGGGGGACCAGCATGAGCATGCTGACGGTCTTTACGGGGGTTGCCATCTGGTGTGTCGTGTCGGTGTTCGTCAGTCCCCTGCTCGGGATGACCCTCGCGCACCGTGCCCGGCCACGAGATCAGGCACACGTACTCAGAAGCGCGTCTGCCGCGCACGGCGATGACCGCCACGCCGCGTAGCTGGCGCGCCGAGCGCCGCGATCAGACGCTGACGTTCCAGCTGACCGTGTAGGTCGCGCTGTTCGACGAGAACGTCTGCGAGAAGGCTCGGGGCTTCAACTGCCCGAACACACCGACGCTCGCCGGGATGCCGGCGGTCCAGCTCTCGATGATCGGTCCGGCCGTGTCGTCGACGGCCAGGAACCCGTTGACGCCGGTGATCACGTCGTCGGGATCACCGACCGATGCGACGGCCAGCACGATCTGGTTCCACGTCGATCCGAGCGCGGCGCTCTGCACCTTCGGTGCGATCGCCTGCAGCTTCGAGCCCAGCTGAGCAGCGGTCGTCGACAGGGTCACGGTGCCGAGCACCGAATCGAGTTGCGTGCGGAGCGCGCTCGACGCGCGGTTCATCGCGTCGTTCATGAGACTCCACGGGGGTAGCGGGTCACCGTCGATCCCGGCACGCCGAGCGTCGAGCGGTAGCCGATGATAGCCACATAGGGCTCGTCACCGTCGGAGTACCAGGCGTCTTCCTGCGCGTTGCTGACGTGCAGCGTGTTCGCATCGATCACCGCGGTGCGCGCGGTTGTCTCGGCTGTCACGCCGGGTGCGAACATCGTCACGAGTGCGGTCACCGCAGCCGCGACCGCCACCATGGAGATCGCCGCCCCGCGGCCGAGTCGATCATTTCGTCGAGTCTTCGACATCCCCCCCTCTACCCGGCCTGCAGCGTAGGTACCACGGGGCTCTCATCTCCTTGACGCTGCGCGGCCCTCGGCGCCCACCAGCGACCGACAACGGCACCGAGTGCGGCGAGCGCGCCCGCCAGCAACACCCAGGCATTGCTCGGGTAGTCACTCGGGATCTCTCCCACGCCGGTCGTGACCGGTGGGAACGATCCGACCTGCGTGAGCGTCGCTGCGGCCGAGGCTGGAAGGACCGAGACGCGGGCGCGGAACGACCCGCGGTTGTCGGAGGTGTCGAAGTCGTTCACGCCGAGCTCGAGCTTGCCGGCGGCCGACACCGGTGCGGCGTAGCGCGAGCCGAGGAGGAACGGCGCGCCACCGGCGACCCGCGCGACCAGGACGCCACAGAATCCGGGGCCACCGCAGCCGCTGAACCGCGCAGGGAAGCCGTCGGGATTGACGGCGGACCCGCTGCGTCCGCCGACGACCTCGACGGTTCCCGTCGCGGTGACCTCGAGCACCTGTCCCGCCATGAGGGTGATGCCCGTCGACACGAACGCACGGTTGCCCTTCACGGTGACGTCGGTCGTCTTCTGTTGCTGGGCGGCAACGGCCGTGAGCTGTGCGGAGGAGAGCGCGCCGATCGCCACGGCGGCGAGCAACAGCAACGCGGCCGCGCCGGGCACCGACTTCGTGCGTCGCCAGACGAGCCACGCCGCGACGAGGACGGCCGCGACCACGGCGACGAGGCGTTCGGTGGTGCGCGGCAGCACCGCGGCGACAGCGAGCCCCGCGACGAGACCGGCGATCATCATCACCCGCGCCGACGAGGCACTGATGCGGCCGGGCACGAGCTGCGTCACCACCAACGCGATGGCGACCGCGGCGGCCACGGCCGGCGGGACGAGCATCGCGACCAGCCCGGCGGCAACCGCGGCGACCGCCGCGTTGCGCGCGCGATCGCGATCATCGGCCGCAGCGTGGCGGACCGCTCCGAGGGTCGCTGTCACCAGCGACGGACTCACCGCGAGCAGTCCGACGAACACCCCGAACGCAAGCCACCAGGCGGTTCCTCCGGCCCACTGCGACGCACCGTTGGCCGAGATGCCGAATCGGCGACCCGGGCGGAAGGGCCCGATCCACCACGACAACGCGCCGGCGGCGATGAACCCCACGACCGCGCTGACGATGGCCGTCGCGCCCCGGCGGGTCGCGGTCATGCGGCACCAGCCCGGCCGCGACGACGCATCAGCACGACGATCACCAGAATGATGATCACGAGTGACGCGCCGCCGACAGCGGCGAGCACGATGACCGAGTCACCGTCATCGGGCGATGCCGTCTTCGTCCCGCCCGCGCCGCTGGCGAGCCGCTTCTCGACGTCGACCTGGTAGGTCGCCATCTTCACGTCGTCACCGGCGGGCTGGTTCGACGTGAAGGTGTTCCCCGTCTGGGCCAGACCCGCGTCGGCGCGCCAGATCGCCCCTCCCCCGGTGTCGGCCACGTTGCCGTCGAACGTGCTCGCCCTGACCTCCGGCGCATTGGTGCCCGACAGCGAGAGGGCGCCGCCGAGCGAACTCGCTCGATTCTTCGTGAACGTCGAGTCGCCGATGGTCACCATGCCCGCCGACGCGATCGCGCCGCCCGACTCGGTCGTCTCGTTGATGTCGAAATGCGATCCCTTCACCGACAGCGATCCCGCCGCGAGCAGCGCGCCGCCCGACCCGCTCGTCGCACGGTTCGACGAGAAGGTCGAGCCCTCGATCGCGAGGTCTCCCCTCGCCATGGCGATCGCTCCCCCGGAGCCGCCGTCGTTCGCGATGAACGTCGACTTCGAGATGCGGATCGTGCGATCGGACAGGCCGTCGCTCGTGGTGCGCACGAAGATCGCACCGCCACGTGCGATGGCGGTGTTCTTCACGAAGGTCGAGTCCGCGATGTCGAAGGCGTCGGACGAGGTCCCCGCAGCACCTTCGAGGTAGATCGCACCACCGTCGCCGGCCGATGAGTTCGAGGTGAAGGTCGAGCCGTGGATCGACAGCGCGGTCGGGTAGCTGATGAGGAACGCCCCGCCGACGCGCACGGCCCCGTTGTCGCTGAATCGCGAGTTCGTGATGGTCACCCCGACGTGGGCGGCCGAGATCGCACCTCCGTTGTTGCCGCCGTTGCCCTTGATGTCGCTGTCGTCGATGACCAGCGTTCCGCCTGCCATCTGGATCGCGCCGCCGTCGCCGTCGGATCCGATGTCGCGGATCGTGACCTTGCGCATGGTCACGTCCGACTCGCTGGCAAGGATGGCGACCCCGCCGCTGGTGACGCCGGCGCCCACCTCGCCAGAGATCGTCAGCGCGCTGAGATCGATCGCGCCATCGGTCACCTCGAACACGCGGGCGCCCGTGCCGACGACGAAGTTCGTGGCATCAACTCCTGCACCGGTGATCGTGGCGTGCCCGCTCATGATGATCGGTCCGGCGCTGAAGTCGTAGGTGCCCGACGGCACGACGACACTCGTGGGCACCGCAGGTGCGGCCGCGGCACCCGATGTGGTGCTCGGCCCCGACGTCGTCGTGGTCGCCGCGGCCACCTTGGCCTTCACGTCGGCGGCGGTGATCTCGGCGAGCACCGCACGCAGCGAACACGTCTGTGTGGCCGTCGCACAAATGGCGTCGCCGGGGTTCGCGTCGGGCGCGTCGATCGTCGTGTCGACCGTGAAGCTCGCGTCAGCCGCGGCCGGCGTGACGGCGAGTGCGCCCATTGCGATACCCATCGTCGCAACAGCGGCGAGCAGGCAGACCACGCGCGCCGCGCGCCGCGTCACTTCTTGCCACCAGTGCTGTAGCCGACGCGCGCGTCACCCTTGGTGAAGATGATGATCTTCTCACCCGCGGGGTACTTCTTCAGCAGGTAATCGGCGGTGATCTTGTCGAACTTCGCGGCCTGGTCGAGCATCTTGAACGCGGCCTTGTCGTCCGCCGTCAGCGCGGCCTTGTCGCGCAGCAACTTCGCCATCGTCTTGAACTGGCGCGCGAGGTCTTCGGCCGCCGCCTTCGCCAACGCGGGATTCGCCGTCGACAGCTTGAACTTGCCCGAGACCTCGAGCACCTCGGAGGGAACGTCGATGGCGGCATCGCTCCAGGCGTGCCCCGGGAATCGTCCGCTCTCCTTCATTCGGGCGTTGACGTACGCCTCGACCTTGCCCTTCATGCCCGGCGGCCAGCCCCCGGCGGGCTCGACGAACTGCAGGTCGAGGTCGCTGACGATCGGCTTGCCGCTGAGACCCTCGCTGAACGTCGTTGTCCCGTTGACGACCTTCGCCTCGAGCTTGGTGCGCGCCTGGTCGGGGAACTTCGAGAGCTGCGACTTGAGCTCCGCGGCGCGATCGGGACTGATACCTCGACCCTCGAGGAACGCGGTGTCGTCGAGTTGTTCGAGGTAGGCGAACGACGGCTGGCCCTTCACCTTCCCCAGTTCGGACGGGAACGTGCTACCCGGTCGCTCGACCATCGCGGTGACGCCCCTGAGCTTGCCCTGAGCGTCCTTCACCTCGCCGGAACCCTTGATGATCTGGCGCAGTGACGAGTTCGCGTCCTGGTACTCGTCCCACAGCGTCTTCTGGTCGGCGAACCTCGCCTCGAGCTTCTTGGTGATGTTGGGCACCTTCGCCTCGAGACCTTGGAGCACCTCGGGCGACGGCATCTTCGGCTCGAACACCGACGCCCGGCCGGCGAGCGACTCCTCACCTCCGAGGATCTTGTCGAGCGCGCTGATCGCCTTCGGTTTGATGAACTCGCGCTTACCGACGCCGTCGATTCCCGCCGAGAGCGGTTCGCTCGTGCGGGCACCCACCTCGATCTGCACGTGGAACTTCTTCTCGACGTCGCCGATGATGTCGTGGATCAAGTTGGCGTCCTCGGTGCGGATGCCACCCTGCGCGAGCAGTTCCGCGTCGGACAGGATCTTCCCCTCGGGAAGCTCTTGCAGCGTCTGGAAGGCTTTCTCCGCATTGGCGAGCCGCCGTTCGGCCGCGGCCAGCTCGTCGGCGCCCGCGACCGCGTCGGTCGTGGCAGCGGTGGCACCCGACGACTCCGTCGCGCCTTCCGTGACCGCTTCGACTCGCCGAAGCCCGGCCACCTCGAGCACCTTTGGCGCGACAGCCGCGATGCCGCGGACGCCGACCTCGCCGAGCGCAGCCAACATGGCCTCCTGCACGCCGGTCACCGACGCAGTCGCGTACTGCTTGGCGTTCTCGCGCTGGAAGGCGATCGGGTCGTTCTTGTACTTGATCGCGTCCTGCTTGCTGATCTCGCCGTAGCCGACACGCGCCTGATCGAGCGACGTCGCGACGTCGCCGGCCATCTTCGTGTTGTAGTCGATGATGTTCTTCACGCCGTCGAGCGTGTAGGCCGCGCCGTAGGCCTGACCGAGGTACCCCAGGTTCTCCCACGACGACTTGCCGAACTTCTTGCCGCCCTCGACGATGCTCTCGGCGAGCTGGCGACGGCCCTCGGGGTCTTCGAGGGTGGACACGACTGACGAGATGAACTGGCCGCCGGCCTTGCCGCGCTTGTCGACCTCGTTCGCGAACTCGGTGCCGTACGACGACCAGAACGCATCCCGCTCGGCCTGTTGCTGGTTCAAGGCCTTGGCGACCTCAACGGAGGTGCCGAGCTCTGCCGCGAGCGCGATGTCGGCATCGCTCGGCTTGTTCGCCTCGGCCTGCCTCGCCACGTTCGCGGCCATCATCTTGTCGAGCTGACGTTGCTTCTCGGCGGTCACCGACAAGATGCCGGCGATGTCGTCGACGGCCTTGCGGTCGATGTCGTCCTTCGTGATCGGCCGGCCGGCCGAGACGCTGATGGCCGCAGTTCCCTTGACGGCCGACTTGTCGTTCTCGTCGGTACCCGAGACGTTGGTCGTCATCACGACCTGCCCGGGGTTGGGTGCGTCGTAGAAGAACTTGAGCGAGATCGTCTGCTTCGCGTTGAAGCGCGTGGGCAGCGTGGGCGGGTTCTCTGTGGTGCTCGCGACGACGGGGGCTCCCGAGAACTCGATGAGCGACTCGATGCCAAGACCGGCGCCGTCCACGAATTTCACGTTCTCGATCGCCCGGTCACGCGGGTTCTCGAGGTTCAACGTGATGACGAACTTCTTCCCCTTCACGACCTCCTTGCCCGACAGGTCGACCTGGATGTCGTTCGGGTCGGCCTGTCTCGCCGAGTTCACGTTCTGATCGGGCGGCACGGTCACGGTGACCGATTTTCGGCACTGTTTAGGGAAGGTGCCGTGGTCGTCGGCGCAGTAGGTGTCGACCTTCGGGAGGGCGGGTCCCTTCTCGCCCGGCTTGAGCGCGGGGGTGCTGGTGAACGAGGCGGCCACCGTGTACTCGCCCTTGGGGAGGCGGGCCTCGTACTGGCCCTTGCTGTCGGACTGCACGGTGATCCCGTCGGGGCCGACGATGTGTACGTCGACGCCGGCCTTCGGCTTGGAATCCTCGCCGAGGACCGTGCCGCGGATGACCCCCTCGCCCGGCGGCATGAAGTTCACGGTCTGGCTCTCGGGAACGGTGACCTGCTTCGACTGCGAGCACTGGTCGGCCGGCCCGGGCGTCACGCACACCTTGGCACCGGCACTGACGGTGTAGTCACCCTTCTTCACGAGGAAGCTGTAGCTACCGCCGGCTCCGGTGGTCGTCGACTGCGAGTCGGGACCCGACACCGAGATCGGCACACCCACCATCGGACGTCCGTTCGACAACGTGACGCGTCCGGAGATGCCGTATCGGTCGTCGTCCTTGGCGATGACGCCGTAGTAGTCGGACGCGTACGTGCCGGTGCATGCCGCGAACTCGGCCCGCCCCTGCTGCACCGCGATCTCCGAGCCGCACGGCCCGGTCACACCGACCTGCATGGTCGACCAGTGACCGCCGGTGGGACCCGGCTTCAGCGTGCAGGTGCCACTGGTCGCCACATCCTTGTCCTGCAGGACCCACGTGCCCGCGGAATTCTGCACCTCGGTCGGGCGCGACTCCTTCGCGTAGTCGCACCCCTTGCCACCGCCGGGCATGGTGAAGCTGACGCCGCCCGGCTCGAGCGCGAACGTGATCGTGATCGACTCGCCCTCACGGATGAGGTGGGGGCTGATGCTCATGTTGCCGGTCCACGGATCCTGCACGCAGGGAGCGGGCCAGTCGCGACAGTCGCCGTAGTTGATCTTCTCGGTAAACGGCGGTGGCTGGTAGCGGGCGGTCGGCACCTGCGCGCCGGCAGGAATCGCGGAGATCAACAGGAGGAATGGAGCGATCAGGCGGGAGAGCCCCGTCAGTCGCCTCCCGCCATCGCGCACACTCTCCCCTGACAATCGCCCGCTCACTCCGTCATAGCGTTTCATGCAATTCCACTGCTGTCACGCTTTACGGGCGGCCCCATCGTCCGCGGCGTGCGAGGCACTGCCGCTGTGCGGATCAGGAGTTCGGCTGGCGCGTCGGGTGGGGTCCGACCGCGGCGGCGGGTCCCCCGTTGGCGAGGACCTCGAGGTACATCTCCTGCCAGTCGACGAGACCGTTCTCGTGGCGGGGACTCAGCAGCCCGTGGTCGTAGTGGCCGGAGTCGAGGTTGCGTTGAACCGCCTCGACCATCGCAGCGTCTTCGTCGGCGATCTCCTCGGAGAACTTGATGATCTCCTCGACGTCGGTCGCGTCGTCGGCGAAGAAGTAGTCGAAGATCAGATCGGTGCGGCGCGGACCGCGGGGCAACCACCGCTCGGAGCACCAGCCACCGGCGAAGATGTCCATCGAAAAGTTCGGCCAGAAGCACATGAACGTGCCGGGGATCGGAGCGCTGTCGGGATGCGGCGTGCGGTGGATGTTCCAGCGGCGGTCACCGAAGTTGAGGACGCGGTAGTGAACGGTGTCGGCCTGGGTCGCGAGGCGCCGGTGGACGATCGGCACGTGATAGCCCTCGAGGAAGTTGTCGCCGTACGTCTTCCAGTTGCACTCCATCGGGCGTGTCGAGCGAAACCGGAACGTGCAACCCTCGAGGTCGAACTCCGACATCTGCTCGCCCCAGCCACCGAGGTACTCGCCGAGCGGCCGGGCGGCGGGGTCGAGGTTGACGAAGATGACCGATCGCCACACACCGACAGCGACCGGGGTGAGGCAGGTGTCGTCGGGGACGCACGCCCCGAAGTCGCGCGCCCGCAGGAGGACGCCTTGCTCGTCGAAGGCCCAGCCGTGGTAGCGGCACACGAGATTGCCGCGTGAGGACTGGTCGTCGGTGACGATCGGGCCGGCCCGATGCGGGCACAGGTTGTGGAATCCGCGGAGCACGCCGTCGTGGCCGCGGCGCACGAAGATGTTCGAACCGGCAACCGATTCGACCAGCGTGTCGTTGGGGTTCGCGACCTGATGGGCGAAGCCCACGCAGATCCATTCCTTGCCGAAGATCTCACGACGCTCGCTGTCATACCACGACGGATCGCGGTAATAGCGGCTCGACAGGGAGGCGACGACCTCGTCCACGGCGGACAGTATGCCCGTCTTCAGTGCGCAGCGTGCGCTTCGTCGAGGTAGCGGTAGAAGAAGTTGACCCACTGGGTCTCGAAGAGCGACGAGTACTGCGTCCAGGGAACGTGGCCCGCGCCGTCGAGTGACTCGAAGACGACGGGCCCGCCGACGAGCTGCATGGCGGACGCGGGCTGCGACCACCAGGGCCGCTGATCGCGGGGCTGCTCCACGGCGGCGGGTCGCGCATTGCGATCACGACCGGATGTTTGCTAACGTACAACCATATGGTTGTAGGCAATGACACTCATCACATCGACCAGACCTTCGGCGCTCTGGCCGACGGGACCCGGCGAGACATCCTCATGCTCGTGCTCCAACGAGAGCACTCGGTCTCGGCCATCGCCCGCCACTACCCGATCAGCTTCGCCGCGGTGCAGAAGCACGTCGCCGTGCTCGAGCGCGCCGAGTTGGTCACCAAACGGAAATGCGGGCGCGAGCAGCTCGTGCGCGGCCGCATCGACACGCTGCGCGACGCGTATCGGCTTCTCGATCAGTACGAGGAGCTGTGGCGTGATCGCCTCGACCGCTTCGGCGACATCCTCGCCGAGCCAGATGAAGGAGAAATCTCATGACGGTGACGAACGTGCACAAGGACCACGCGACGTTGACGATGACGATCAGGGCCGAGTTCGTCGCATCGATCGAGCGCGTCTGGCAGATGTGGGAGAACCCGCGGCTGCTCGAGCGGTGGTGGGGTCCGCCGACGTATCCGGCGACGTTCACCGATCACGACCTGACTCCGGGCGGACGCGCGGCGTACTTCATGACCGGGCCCGAGGGCGACACGCCGGGCGGCTGGTGGCGCGTGCTCGCGGTCGATGCTCCACATTCGCTGTCGTTCGAGAACGGCTTCGCGGACCAGGCCGGGGAGCCTGATGCGAACATGCCGGTGACGCGGATCACCGCGACACTCGCCGAGGACAGCGGCGGTCGCGTCCACATGGCGATCGAGACGGTGTTCCCGTCGGTCGACGTGATGGATCAGCTGGTGTCGATGGGGATGGACGAGGGGATGTCCGCGGCCATGGGTCAGATCGACGAGCTGCTCGTGAGCGACAGCGTCGCGTGATGCAGGCGGCCAATGTCGCCGAGCTGTAGCGGTCAGCCGCCAGGTTGGAATCGGCGATCGGGTCGCTCGGGGTTGGTGGCTCGCCAGTCGTTGGCCCAGCCGACCGCGAGCACCCCGAGGATCACGCCGGCCAGCAGCGGCACGACGACGAGCGTCCGCCGCGGGTTGGTGCCCGCGACCCGCGGCCCGCGTGGCGTCCAGTCGCCGGCCGACAGCCGGGCGGTCTCGACGAGGTGGCCCAGCACGTGCACCGACATGAGGATGACCCAGACGATGAACGCGGTCTGGTGGAGATCGCGGAGATCGCGTGATGTCGTGCCGTGGACCGCGATCGTGCCGATGCCGGTCGCGAGCAACGCGACCGTGCTGAGGATCACCAGCGGTCCGATGACGCGCAGCACGACGTGGGGAGGACCCTTGCGGCGGTACCGATCGTCACGCGTGTAGTAGCGCACCATCCGGTAGGCCGTCGTGCCGATCTTCGCAACGACCGGCGGCACGACGAGGACCCCGACGAAGATGTGGACCGCGAACATCTGATTGACGCCGACGAGCAGCGTCACCCCCTCGACTGCGAACGCGACGAAGAGCACGGCACCGAGCGCGGCGGTCAGCCGCGAGTTCCCGGTCACTCCCTCGTCGGCTTCCTCCTGGGTCTCGCTCGGGTTGACGAACTCCATCGCGTGACGCGCCAATGCATCGCTCATCGCCGCGAGCCTCCGGATCGTTCGACAGGACGGACGGTGATCGGGTCGCGGGTGCGGCTCGCAGTCGGGCGGGATGCCTTGGCGCTGCGCGACGACAGCACGCGGACCACCGTGAGGAAGAAGATCACGGCACAGAGGAGGAACGCGATCACGACGTAGGCGCGGTTCGAGGTGTCGGTGCCCGCGGTGCCGGCATGCAGCAGCGCGAGCACGAACACGGGAAAGCTCGAGTAGTGGATACGGCGCCAGATCCGCAGGGGGATGTGGCGCTTGAGGAGCGAGCTGACCTGTACGACGACGAGCAGGTAGGCGGCGATGATGCCCCAGGCCAGCGCCCAGGGATGCCAGGTCGCGTGACCGGGGATCGCCAGATCGGCAATCGAGAAGTGGATGAACCGGTCGGCGTACAGCGAGCCGAGGTGCACGGCCAACCCCGCGACGGTGATCGCGCCGAGGAACCGGTGCAGGTCGAGCAGCCACTTCGGGAGCGACCGTCGACGGATGACGCGCGTCGAGAGCAGGAGTCCCCAGATGATGGCGCCGCCCGACGCCACGAGGGTGACCACACCGCTGGACCGCGACAGGTACCACCAAGTCTGATCAGACATCAACACGCTCGTGCTCGGTGACGAAGGCGATGGTGCCGAGCCGTTCGGCGGTCGCCGCGTCGAGCCAGCCGTCGCGGCGTGACTGGGAGATGACCGCCGCGGTGGCGACCGCCTCTGCCCACCAGCCCGCGCCGGCGATCACGGTGGCGGTGATCCGCTCGGTGAGCGGGGCTGCGGTGAGCGGATCGAGCACGTGCTGGTGCCGGCTTCCGCCGCGGGACCACTGCCGAACCGCGGTGTCGGAGGTGGCGACCGCACCGTCGTGCAGTTCGATGATCTGTTCGTCGCTCGACTCGTTCGCCGGGACCGCGATGCGCCACGCTCCCCCGTCGGGCGCGGTGCCGCGCGTCACGACGTCGCCGCCGATCTCGACGAGCACTCCGTCGGCGCCAGCCGCAATGGCCTCGGCCGCGACGATGTCACCCGCGAGTCCCTTGCCCAAACCACCAGGATCGAGGTGCGTGCCGGCGGGCAGCAACACCGTCGACGCGGTCGGGATCAACGTGATCTCGGCGCAGCGGTCCTCATGCTCGGGGATCGACGCGATCACCTCCTGCGACGGGTCGTCCGCGAGTTCACGGTAGGTCCGGTCGTAGCCCCAGGCGACGAGCTGGTCGTGCAACGTCGGGTCGAATCGGCCCTCGGTCCAGCGATGAGCGGCGACGAGATGATCGACGAGCCGGAACAGATCCGGCGAGACGACGGTCAAGTGCCCGGCGGCGCGGTTGAGCCGGCTCAACTCACTGTCGGGCAGGAACCGACTCCATCTCGCCTCGAGTTCGTCGAGGCGATCGAAGCAGCGCGACGCGCTCGCATCAGCGCCGTGGACGATGACGCTGGCCGTGGTGCCCATCACCCGACGGGTCGACGACGACTCGGTCATCCCCCCGAGCCGGCCGTCGTCGAATGGATACGGCGGCGCGGCGGCGCCGTGAGCGGAGTCGTATCCATCGTCACCGGCGGGTAGTAGTACTGGTAGATCGTGGGCGGCGCGGCGAGCTTTGGCTGCGCCACGCGGTGCAGGCCGTGTCGGTTCGCGATCGTGACCGGGGGTGCAGGAGGCGGAGTCGTCGTCGCGGCCGCGGTGCTGAGCGGCGCGGCCGAAGCGGCGTCGGACTGCGAGGCGGCGGTTGCCTGGAGCGTCGGATGGGACAGCTCGAGATAGACGGTGATGCCGAGCGTGCTCCCGACGGCGAGCCCGGCGGTCACCCTCCGAGACCGGTGGGCGGGCTTGCGCCGTCTCGGATCAGTCGTCGTCATGGCGCCCGTCCCCGCGGTGACCGCGACCGTCGGACACGTCATCGCCGGGAGCCCCATGGCGATCGTCGACTCGCCCGCTGTTGACTCCCTGATCGTCGGCCGCCCCTCCATTGACTCCCTGGTCGTCGTCGCCGGGGTCGAGTGACGTCGACGGTGTCGCGGTCGATGCCGGCGCGGTGGTGGAGCTGTCGGTGTCGACGCCGCTCGACCCACTCGACCCGTTCGCCGGCAACGTCGACCGCGGGGCGAGGTGCACTGCGGTCGGTTCGAACGACCCCGGACCCGAGGTCGTGGCACCGCTCGACATGATCCCGAGGCTGAGCAGGATCGCCGCAGCGATGCCCGCCGCGGTCACCGTGACGGTGGCCGCCACGCCGATGGTGGCTCGTCGGGTCATGACGCTGTCCGGCTCGTTCGCATGTGGTCACGATAAGTAAGGCGGTGCCTGGCGAGGTGCAGGAGAAGGCAAAGGGTTGGCAAAGATCACCGGACCGGGGGCCAACAGCGGCCATCGTGGAGCCATGCGAGTGCTGTTGATCGAGGATGACGAGAGCATCGCGGTCCCCTTGTGTGACGGCCTGACGCGCAGTGGTCACGAGACCGTGGCGGTGACGACCGCCG
>JAYTFP010000039.1:0-5593 GCA_043734285.1 Acidimicrobiaceae bacterium | reverse complement strand
GTGATCGGCACCTTGATGTCGTTGAGCTCGAAGCCCCAGTGGCGGCCGAAAAGGATGAGGTCGTTCACCGGGGCGGTCAGACCGGAACGGCGAGCGGCGTCGATGAGGTCGGCGACGAACTGCTTCTCGTCGAGCGGGCGTGCCGCGAACGCCTGGCGGTCGCCGGGCTGGATCTTGAAGAAGATGCCGACCAGCGTCTCGCCCAGCGGCGCTGCGGTGCGCACCAGCTTGCCGAGCGCGTTGCCCAGTGGGTGGCGGACCTTCCGCAGCAGGGCGCCGGCGGGGACGAGCAGCAGCGTGTGGCTCAGCACGGCATCGCTGCCGCGCGTGGGCCCGATGCCGCCGAGGACCACGCCGGTGGTCACACGGTCGGGGAGTTCGTGCGCGGCGGCGAGGACGAAGGGACCGCCACCCGACAAGCCCACGCAGGCGAAGCGCGCCGCGCCGAGGTGATCGGCGACCTGCACGAGGTCGGGGACGAAGTCGACGACCTGGTCGTAGAGGATCTCGGTCGAGTCGCCGGTGCCCGGTCGTTCGACGCCGATGACCCGCAGGCCGCGCTCCATGGCGAGCGTCGGGACGTCGAACGGGATCTGCCCACGTGCGCCCGGTGTGCCGTGGAACCAGAAGATCGTGTCGCCGTCGGGGTCTCCGAACGATGAGTAGCCGATCGTGCGACCGTCGCGAAGCGAGACGGTGCCGAGATCATGCGGCGTCAGTGGCGCATCCATCTGGTCCGCATTGTTGTTGGTCGCTGCGGGTGCAGTCGAGTCCTTCGGCATCCGTGCCATGCAAGGGTTGTCGGCCGGCGGAGCGCCGACAGTTACCTTTGTGTCGATGTTGCGCCTGTTCGACACCGCTGCTGGTCGAGTCCGTCACTTCGAGACCCGGGAGACGGGCAAGGTCTCGATGTATGTGTGCGGACCCACGGTCTACGGGCCGCCGCACATCGGGCACGGCCGTTTCTCGCTGAACTTCGACGTGCTGCGGCGCTATCTCGAGTGGTCGGGCTTCGAGGTGACCTACGTCTCGAATGTCACCGACATCGACGACAAGATCATCGAGAAGGCCCGCGCCGAGGGCTGCGAGTGGACCGAGATCACCGCGAGGTACGAGGCGCTGTGGTGGGAGGCGATGGCGGCGATCGGGGTGAAGGCCCCGACGGCGTCTCCGCACGCGACCGACTACGTCGACGACATGGTGACGCTCATCGCACACCTGATGGCCATCGGTGCCGCCTACGAGACATCGGACGGCATCTACTTCCGTCCGGCCATCGTGGGCGACTACGGATTGCTCGCACGACAGGACGTCGAGTCGCTGCAGTCGGGCGCTCGCGTCGAGGTCATCGACGAGAAGGAGTCGGCGATCGACTTCGTGCTCTGGAAGAAGGCGAAGCCCGGCGAGCCGTCATGGCCCTCGCCGTGGGGTGACGGTCGGCCCGGTTGGCACACCGAGTGCGTCGTGATGTCGCTCGACATATTGGGCGACGGGTTCGACCTCCACGGCGGCGGGCAAGACCTCGCGTTTCCGCACCACGAGAACGAACGAGCGCAGGCGGTCGCGAGCGGCCATCACTTCGCGAATCACTGGATGCACAACGGGTTCGTCGAGGTCGTCTCCGCGGGCGGTGAGGCCGAGAAGATGTCGAAGTCGCTCGGCAACTTCACCGACCTGCTCGATCTGGTCGAGTCAGTCGATCCGCGTGCGTACCGGATGCTGTGCCTCCAGGCGCACTACCGGTCGCCGTTCGAGGTGACCGCGGGCACGACCGCCCAGGCCGCTGCGGCGCTGGAGCGTCTCGACGCGGTCGGTCGCCGCGTCCGTGGCATGGCAACTGATGCCGAGCCGGACGAGGCGGTCATCGGCCGGTTCGTTGCGCGGATGGACGACGATCTCGACACACCGGGTGCGTTGGCGGTGATCTTCGAGACGGTGAGCGAGATCAATCGCTGCCTCGACGACGGCCGACTGCAGGAGGCCGTCGCTCCGATCGCAGCGCTCCGCTCGATGCTCGATGCCGTCGGACTGGTGATCGACGAGGGGAGCAGTGAGATCCCCGACGAGATCGCTGCCCGGTGCGCCGAGCGCGACGATGCCCGCGCCGCAAAGGACTGGGCGCGCTCCGACGAGATCCGCGAGCAGCTCAGGGCACAGGGCTGGGTCGTCGACGACACCGCTGGCGGCACCGAGGTGCGCCCGGCCTGAATCTCCGGTCGGTCCGAAATCTCCAGCCTCGGGCTCACGTGATCGCCAGACGATCGCTGCAGCCCGCGGCCGGGCCGAATGCAGCAGTGATCAACGTCCCCTGCCTGACGCCCCACGCCTCGGAGTGCCAAGAAAGTCCGGCACAGAACGCCCGAGGATGGCACTCTCAGCAGGACATTCTGAACTTTCAGCGTCACCGCAGTTCAAGGAGGGTCATCGTCGCCCGGACCACGGTGAGCGGCGGGGGAGAGATGCACTTGTCAGGTGTCGACCGGTCGGTTTACCCTTGTTACCGGTCGGTAACTTAGGGCCGACCGCACGGACGATCTGACGGATGGGTGGACCAATGGCCGACTTCTCACTCTCGCTCAACGAGGACCAGCTCCAGCTCAAGGACTGGATCCACGGATTCGCCGTCGATGTGATGCGCACGGCCGCCGAGGAGTGGGACGAACGCGAGGAGTTCCCCTGGCCGGTCGTGCAGGAGGCCGCCAAGATCGGGCTCTACGGCATGGACTTCATGGCCAACGGCATCGCCGATCCCACGGGCCTCACGCTGTGCATCGGCATCGAGGAGATGTTCTGGGGCGACGCCGGCATCGGCCTCTGCCTGATGGGCTCGGGCCTCGCCGCCGCGGCGATCGCGGCCAACGGCACGCCTGAGCAGCTGTTCGAGTGGGTGCCGCAGTGCTACGGCGATGCCGACAAGATCCAGCTCGGCGCGTTGTGCGCCTCCGAGCCCGATGCCGGCTCCGACGTCGGCGGCTACCGCACCCGCGCCGTCTACGAAGAGGCGACCGACGAATGGGTCCTCAACGGCACGAAGGCATGGATCACCAACGGCGGCATCGCCGACATCCACGTGGTCGTCGCCGTCGTCGAGCCGGGCCTCGGCAGCCGAGGGCACGCCAGCTTCGTGGTGCCGCCCGGCACCAAGGGCCTCTCGCAGGGCCAGAAGTACAAGAAGCACGGCATCCGCGCCTCGCACACCGCCGAGGTCGTGCTCGAAGACGTGCGCATCCCCGGTCGTTGCCTGCTCGGCAGCAAGGAGAAGCTCGACTACAAGATCGCCAAGGCGAAGGCGCAGGAGTCGAGCGGCGAGAAGCAGCCCGCGATGGCAACCTTCGAGGCCACCCGCCCGACCGTCGGCGCGATGGCCGTCGGCATCGCCCGTGCGGCGTACGAGTACTCGCTGCAGTACGCCAAGGACCGCATGGCGTTCGGCCAGCCGATCATCATGAAACAGGGCATCGCGTTCAAGCTCGCCGACATGGCGATGGAGATCGACGCATCGCGCCTGCTCGTGTGGCGTGCCGCGTGGATGGCGGCAACGCAGACACCGTTCGTGCAGGGCGAGGGCTCGATGTCGAAGCTCAAGGCCTCAGAGGTCGCCGTGTGGGCGACCGAGCAGGCGATCCAGATCCTCGGCGGCTACGGCTACACCCGTGAGTACCCGGTCGAACGCTGGCACCGCGACGCGAAGATCATGACGATCTTCGAGGGCACCTCCGAGATCCAGCGGCTCGTGATCGCACGCGCGGCGTCGGGCATCCGCGTTCCGTAGCCCTGATGGAGCGTGCCGCCTGACGGCACACGCTCGGGGCGCCCTGCGCAGACGGCGCACCTCGGGATCAGCCGAGCGTCGCGGCGGTCACGTAGAACTTGCCGTTCGCTTCCTTGGTGAGCCGCACCGTCAACTTCGAGCCGTCAGGCGTGGCGTAGACGTAAGTGTTCGTTGCCGCGTCGATGGACGGCGAGAGACTCGAGAAGTTCTTCAGCTTGATGGCCGTGCCAACCGACTCGGCAACGGTGTCCTTGTAGACGCACTGCATGAAGGTGTCGGCCCCGGCGTAGTTGATCGACGAGATGAAGCTCGCCGCGACGGTGTCGGGCGCCGTCGACGCGCACAAGTCGAGGCGTGCACCACCTGAGGTCGCGGGTGTCGTGCCAACCGCGTCCGTCGTGGCGACTCCACCAGATGTCGTCGATGCGGCGGCCGCGGCCGTGGTGCTCGCGGCCGCGGCCGCGGGCGCAGTGGTCGTCGCGGTCTTGGCGTCGCTGCCGCAGCCGCTCACGGTGAGGATCAGGCCCATGGCACTGCCAGCCAGTAGGCGGGACGGGACGAATCGATGTGTGCGGGCCTTCGGTGTCACGTCGTTGCTCCTCGTGCTGGATCCGGAGTTCCTATCACCCGAGCAGGCGGTGGCAGCGCGATCAGGCGCAGATCGACGCCTTGACGTCATTGCCCGACGTTCCCACGACGGCGGCGGCCGTGCCCGAGGCGTCGTAGCCGATGTGCGGCGCGATCGATGTGTAGGTCGACGTGTAGCGGTCGTACAGATAGGTGGCGATGCCGGGCGGCGGCAGCAGCGCGGGCGGCGAGGTCGTGTGGTCGGACGGCACGGCGATGTTCGAGATGAACGACACGTATCGTCCGTCGGCGGTGACCGCAGTCGGGATGCTGATCGGTCCCGCGCCGATCGGCAGCATCAGCGGTGTCGACGTGAGCTGGATCGTGAACGAGCCGGCTCGGGTCCAGACGAACACGTCGAACGCGCCGTTCGGATCGGGCGTGACACCCGGGACGACGGTCGCGGTGGCGAAGGTGACCACCGATCCGTCGGCGGACGGATCACCGGTGAGGATCATCGGCTGGATCGGGCCGGCCAGCGGATCAGGATTCGGGCTCGGTGACGAGGTGAGGTCGGCGATCGTCGTGATCGCCCCGGACGATCGGTTGATCGAGAGCAGCTCACCGTGGAAGTTGTCGTTGCGGATGCGGGCGAGGATGATCGTCGACCCGTCGTCGGAGATCCGCAACGCGGAGGGACCGAAGAGCGCCGACACCGTCTGCCAGGGCACCGACTGGTCGGTCATGCGGCGCATCGTCGACGTGACCCGGTCGTACACGAACAGGTCGCGGTTCGCGTTGACGTCGGGATCGCCGGTGATCAGCGTCGTGGCGTCCGACACGAACGCGACGTAGCGGCCGTCGCCCGAGACGACCGGCTCGACCGAGCGCCCAGCGGCCGTGCCGGTGATGCGCGTGATGGCGACGATCGCGGACGTCCACACATCGATGCCGAGGTTCGCCGACGGGCTGCCCGAGTTGGTCACGGTCGCGAACACGGCCACCGAACCGTCGCGCGAGACGTCGGGATCGATCGAGGTCGTCCCAAGCGGCGTGATGCGGGAGGTGGTGTCGGCCACGCCGTCGTAGCGGTAGATGTTGAACGACGCGCTGAACAGTCCGAAGGAGATCGGCAGCGCTGGGCCCGTGCCGTCGTTGACTTGGTACACACCGATTGCGCCGTTGGCGCCGATGCGGGGGTTGGTCGCCGACTTGGTGGCCGGTGGGCTGATTGTCCGGACGGTACGGACGCAC
>JAYTFP010000038.1:0-11015 GCA_043734285.1 Acidimicrobiaceae bacterium | reverse complement strand
CCAAGAACGACGCGACCACGCTGCGGGCCCAGATCGCGCCGTGCATCGTGAAGTCCGACGACAGCACACCGATGATGGTCAGATCGCGACGATCACCTGCGGGATTGATGATCGTGACCTTGTTACCGGCCTCGGGCCCGTCGGTCTTCGGCCCGCCGCCGTGGATCAGGAAACTGTCGTCGACGACGATCGACTCGGGGTGCGTGAGCAGGGAGCGGAACGCTGCCGCGTCGGAAGTGAACTCGCTCGAGCGCTTCGCGAGCTTCGGCGCACCGTGGGCGAGGAATCGCTCATCGATCCCCGAGACCATCCAATCGGTCGCGGCTGTCTCGTAGCGGATCGTGAACTTCGGGAAGGCGCGAAGTAACAACGCCGAGTCGGCGACCTCGGGTCGCGCCGCGAGCATCTCGGACGTGACGGGGTTCGAACGGTTCGAGTCGATCATCAGGTCGAAGCCGGCGCTCATCTCACCCGGCGCCGACTCCGACGCGGTCGAGAGCACGGCCGAGAAGCTGGCGAGGAACGTCATCGTGAAGATCACCAGCGAGAACATGCCGAGGAGCAGGGCGGTGCGAATCCGACGGGCGAGCGGATAGGCGAAACCGAGGCGCGCCGACAGGGTGACCCCGGTGGCACCCGTGCGCCCGAGCAGCCACGGCCAGAACGGTGCGATCGTCGACGCGACGATGACGGCGGACGTCACCAGCACGACGCCCATGACCACGAAGATCGCCATGCCGGCGTGCTGCATCTCGTCGGGGAACATCGTGAAGACGGTGAGCACCCAACCGATCGCGATGTGCGGCAGCACGAGGTCGACGAGCAGCACGTGAACGAACCGACGAGCGAGCGGGAGCAGGCACAGGGCGGCGACCGGCACTCCGATCAGGAGTGGGATCTGCGCGCCTGACTCGACGCCGACGATCGACAGCACGAATCCGGCGATCGCGCCCGCAGCGGCCAGGACCAGGCGAACGAGGTGCCGCCCCTTGCTCGGCGGATTGACGAGGTCTCTGATCGCGGCGATCACGTTGAGCCGGGCGATCCGCATGCTGGCGATCCACACGGTGATCATCGCGATCGTGAACCCGATCGCTGCGCCGAGCGCGAGCGTGCCGAACGACGTGAAGAGGTGGATCCGGAAGGTCGAGGTCTCCTCGTTGAAGATGCTCTGCGTCCCGGCGATCACGAGCGCGGCGATCCCGATGCCGGTCGCGGCGCCGAGCACCGACGCGGCCGCCGAGTAGAGCGAGCCCTCGAGCGTGAAGCTGCGCCAGAGGTGGTTGCGCTTCATGCCGATGGCACGGAGGATCCCGAGTTCGGTCTTGCGCTCCTCGGCGAGCATGACCACGAGGTTGATCAGCAGGAGGATCCCGGACATCACGCTGAACCCGCCGATGCCGCTGAAGATCGATCGCAATGTCGAGCCGGTGTCCTCCGCGGTCTTGAGTCGATCGCGCTTCGCGGCCGCGACGTCGACCTCGCCGAATCCCTGTCCCTCGGTCGCTGCCGTGATTGCGTCGGAGATCTGCGTGGTGTGGGCGGTGCTGTCGAACACCCCGCCGGCGTTCGAGACGAACTCCACACCATCGGGCGGCTGAAACGCGGCGGACGTCGACGATCGCGTCGCGGTCGCCTTCACGAAGAGACCCTCGATCGAACCAGGCGGGATGATCGCCGCGCAGTAACCCGCCACGCCGACCGTCGGCAGGATCGATCGCACCCGCAGTCGTGTCGTCGATCCGTAGAGATGCATCTCGAGGGCATTGCCCACCGACAGACCGAGCGCGTCGGCGGTCTCTCGGCTGACCACTGCGTCATTGCCGGAGGGTGACGATCCAGCGGTCGCCATGCCGGAGATCTCGCGGTCGGGACCGAAGTGACGGGCCGAAGCGAAGTCGATCTCGGCGACGCAACCCGAGGTGTCGATCCTCTGGTGGGCGCCCTGCCGGCCGTTGTCGAGCACCGCGTTGGCGAGCGTCGCGGTCAGAAACCCGTCGACGTTGGGCAGACCCGCATGGGTCAGCCGATCCTCGAGCTTCAGTCGCGTGTGCGAGATGTCGGTGGTGGGCCGGATGCGAACGACTTCGTCGATCGGCCCCAAGCTCGTTCGGGCGATCTCACGCAGCGAGCCGTCGAACGAGTCGCCGACGACGAGGGCGGCGACGATGATCGCGGTGCCGAACATCGCACCGACGACGACGAGAGCGGCCTCGCCACGGCGGCGCGAGATGTTGCGCAGCGCGAGCCGCCGAAACGTCGGGGTGAGGAACAGATCCCACAGCGAGACGCCGGCGGCGATCGCGACGAGCCCACCCAGGACGATGGCGAAGATCATCAGTGGAGCGCGGCGAGTTCGTGCGGCGGGCCGTCGTGCGTGATGAGTCCGTCGCGGACCTGCACGAGGCGCTCGCCCGACGTGCCGATGTCGTGGTCGTGCGTGATGATGACCAACGTCTGGCCGGCGCCGTGCACCTCGCGCAACAGGTCGAGGATCGACTCGGCGGTGTGACTGTCGAGGTTGCCGGTCGGTTCGTCGGCCCACACGATCGCCGGCTCGCCCACCAGCGCACGGGCGATCGCCACGCGTTGCTGCTCGCCGCCCGAGAGTTCCGCAGGGCGCCGGTGGCCGCGATCGCCGAGGCCCACCCGCTCGAGCATGGCGTGGGCGCGCTCACGCGCGTCGTGCGGCTTCGTGCCGGCGAGCAGCAGCGGCAACTCGACGTTCTCCGCCGCGGAGAAGACTCCGACGAGGTTGAAGCTCTGGAACACGAACCCCATGCGTTCGCTGCGATGCGCAGTGCGCTTGGCGTCGGTCAGCGCGGCGATGTCGAGGCCGTCGATCGTGACGGTGCCGGCGTCGATGTCGTCGAGGCCCGAGAGGCAGTTGAGGAGCGTCGTCTTGCCGTTGCCGGACGGCCCCATGACCATGACCATCTCGCCTGCGCAGAGGTCGAGATCGATGCCGCGCAGCACTTCGACCTCGACCGTGCCGTTCCGGTAGATCTTGTGGACTCCCCGAGCGGAGAGGATCGGTTCGAGGCTCTGCTCGTGGCGCTGCTCGGGGGTCGGCTGCATGGGCAGCCAGTCTGCTCGCTCTCAGCGGCCGGAGGGAAGCGCCCGCAACGCCGGCACCAGGTGCGGCGTCCACGGCGTGTGCGGCCCGCGGCGGCGCGCCATCAGGCCCTCGGTGCTGCGGCTCGCCATCCTGAGATCGAGGTCGAGCGAGCGCGCGCGTCCAGCGATGTGGAAGCCGGTCGCGGTGAGCCCGCATCCGAGCACGAGTGCGAGGACGCTCTGCACCGCGTAGCCGATGCCGCTCGCCTGGAAGCAGAGCGTGAAGGCGCCCGAGGCGGCCATGATCGTGCCGATCGCGACGAACAGGGCGGCCAGGCGGTCGAGGATGGCGATGTGGTGTCTCACGGTTCGAGACATCGGCGTCGCGGCGTTGGACCTAGAGAGTTTTCTCCATGAACCGGTCGACGTCGACCAGCACGCGGGTGACCTTGCCGGCGCCGACCAGCCCGCGATCGTCCTTGGCACAGACGGTGAAGTGGAGGCGGCGGCCGTCGACCCGGTCGAGCGTGGCCTCGGCGGTGACGCGCTGGCCGACCGCGGTGGGGCGGAGGTGGTCGAACTGGATCGAGAGCCCCACGGTCGAGCAACCGATGCCGACGCGGCCGATCAGAGCGGACATCGTCGCTTCCTCGCAGAGCCCCACCAGGCGGGGCGTCGCGAGCACTTCGACGTCGCCCGAGCCGTGCGCACGGGCTGTGTCGGCGGTCTCGACGATCAGGTCGACGGTCGCTGACAGGCCGGGGTCCAAGGTCACGGCCGATACGATAAGGAGTTCCCCCGCCCCGGGCCAGACGGCGCGGCCGACGACGAAGGCAGGCGATGTGATCGAAGAGGCCGTTCTCGAACGCGTGCTCGCCGCCGCGACGCGGGGTGGCGCCGACTTCGCCGAGGTCTTCGCCGAGGACAAACGCTCGTCGAGCGCCGTGCTCGACGACGGCAAGGTCGAGGAGCTGACGTCGGGTCGTGACCGAGGCGCGGGCATCCGCGTGGTCGTCGGCGAGGCGACCGGATTCGCCCACACATCCGATCTCAGCGAGGCCGGTCTGATCGCCACCGCCGAGATCGCGGCGGTGGCGGCACGTGGCACGGGCACCGGCACGCGGGTCGTCGATCTCCAACGCAGCTCGCACGATCGGCCCAACGTGGTCGAGATCATGCCGGGCGACGTGCCCAAGGCCCGCAAGGTCGAGATCCTCACCCGGGCCAATGACATGGCTCGCTCGCAGGGGGCCGCGATCACCCAGGTGATGGCCCGCTACTCCGACGCTCGGCGACGGATCCTCGTCGCCAACACCGACGGCACGTTCGCCGACGACGACCAGATCAAGACGGTGTTCTCGATCTCGTGCGTCGCGACCGGCGACACGGGCATGCAGACCGGTCGCGAGTCGGTCGGCCACACCATCGGGTTCGAGTTGTTCGACCGCTACGACGTCGAAGAGCTGGCCCGCAATGCCGCGCAACGCGCGCTCACCAAGCTCGGTGCACGTCCCGCGCCGAGCGGGCAGATGACCGTCGTCATCGGTTCGGGTGGCGGCGGCGTCATGTTCCACGAGGCGTGCGGCCACGGACTCGAGGCCGACCTGGTGGCCAAAGGCGCGTCGGTGTTCGCGAACCGCATCGGCGAGCAGGTCGCGTCGCCGCTGGTGACGTTGGTCGACGACGGCACGATGGGCGGCGAGTGGGGTTGCTTCGCGATCGACGACGAGGGCCGCCCCGCGCAGCGCAACGTGCTCATTCAAGACGGTGTGCTCGTCGACTACATGTGGGACGGCCTGCGGGCGCGCAAAGAGGGTCGCGCCAGTTCGGGCAACGGTCGCCGTCAGAGCTACCAGCACCTGCCGATGGTGCGCATGACCAACACTTACCTGTTGGGCGGTTCTGGCGATGCCGACTCGATCATCGCCGACACCGATTCCGGCGTGTACATCGCCCACCTCGGTGGCGGGCAGGTCAACACCGCGACCGGCGACTTCGTGTTCGGCATGACCGAGGCCTACCTCATCGAGGGTGGGCAGATCACCGAGCCGTTGCGCGAGGGCAACCTCATCGGCAACGGTCCCGAGGTGCTCGCGAACATCGACGCGGTGGCCGCCGATTTCGCCATGGGTCCTCCCGGGATGTGCGGCAAGGACGGCCAGGGCGTGCCGGTCGGCGACGGCGTGCCGACACTGCGCGTGCACGGACTCACCATCGGCGGCACGGCCGCTTGAGCCCCGACGAACTGCTCGAACTCGCCGACACGGTCGTCGGCTGGGCGCGCGATGGCGAGGCGATCGAGGTCGTCGCGGGGCACTCGCGCGACACCGAGATCCGCGCCTACGAGGGCGCGGTGGAGGCGTTCACGTCGGCCGACTCGTTCGGCGTCGGCATCCGCGTGATCGATCGCCACCGTCAGGGCTTCGCGCACACCGGTATCGTCGACCTCGAGTCGCTCGCCGAGACGTTGGCCGAGGCCCGCGACAACGCCACGTTCTCGACCGAGGACCCGCACGTCGGCCTGGCCGAGCCCGACGGCGTGTCCATGATGACGGGCGATCTCTACGACGAGCGCCTCGCCGCGGTGCCGACCGACGACAAGATCGCGCTGGCCATCGAGCTCGACCGGCTCGTCTGCACGCTCGACCCCCGCGTCTTCGGTGTCGAGACGGTCGACTACGCCGATTCCCTCTCGACCCTGATCGTCGCGTCGACGACGGGCGTGCGGTCGATCAGTCGCGAGTCGAGCTGCTGGCTCGGCGCGTACAGCCTCGCCGGCGACGACGACGAGGTCACGACCGGATTCGGGTTCAGCGTCGGTCGCGGCATCGACGAGGTCGACGTCGAGGCGGCCGCGCGCGACGCGGTCGAACGGGCCGTGCGGATGCTCGGCGCCGGTCGCGCTCCGACGCAGCGGCTCGCCGTGGTATTCGACCCGTGGGTGACCGCACAGTTCCTGTCGATCATCGCCGAGACGTTCGCCGGCGACGCAGTCCTCAAAGGTCGCTCGCCATTCGCGGACCGCATCGGCGAGCAGGTCGCGGCCGAGGGCTTCACGCTGATCGACGACCCGACCGACGTGCGCTGGTTCGGTGCGACGTTCTCCGACGGCGAGGGCCTCGCGACTCGTCCGACAACGATGATCGAGCACGGCGTCGTGCGGGGCTTCCTGCACGATTCGTACTCGGGGCGGTCGATGGGCACCTCGTCGACCGGCTCGGCCGTGCGCCAGGGTTACTCGTCGACCCCCTCCGCCGGCTCGCAGTCGGTCATGATGCTCCCCGGCTCGTCGACGCCCGACGAGATCCTCCGAGCGGTGGGTGACGGCATCTACATCGCCGAGGTGCAGGGTCTGCACTCGGGTGTGAACCCGGTGTCGGGCGACTTCTCCACGGGGATCGAGGGGATCATGATCCGCAACGGCGAGCTCGCCGAGCCGGTCAAGGAGGTCACGATCGCGTCGACCCTCCAGGCCATGCTCGCCTCGGTGATGATGGTCGGCTCCGACATCACCTCGATGCCGCTCGACGCGGTCGGCCTGACGCTGGCGATCGGCGACGTCACGCTGAGCGGCGGATGAGCGGCGCATGAGTCAGTTGAGAAGGGTTCACGCCTGTGGCTGCTGAAGGTTCGTCGGCTTCGCCGACACGGCGCTCTCTCAATGGAGCGGGCCGCCTTTCGGCGCCCGCTCTGGGCGGCGACGAGCTCGTCGAGCTCGCGGCGTCGGTCGCGCGGCAAGCGGAGGCGGGCGAGGAAATCGACGTGATGGTGGGCCATTCGCGCTCCACGGCGGTCAAGGTCTACGGGGGCGAGGTCGAGGCGTTCACCTCCGCCGAGTCGTTCGCAGTCGGCGTGAGGGTCATCTCGGGACACCGCCAGGGATTCGCGTCCGCGGGGTCGCTCGACGCCGAGGTCGTGGCCGAGACGTTGGCCGAGGCCCGCGACAACGTCGCGTTCGGTGAGCCCGACGAGTTCTACGGCCTCGCCGATCCCGACGGCGTGGCCGCCGTCGATCACGACCACTGGCGTGACGCGATCGTGTCGCTGTCGGCTGACTCGAAGATCGCCAGCGCGCTCGAGCTCGAACGGCTGGTCCACGCGCTCGACCCGCGGATCACAGGCGTGCGCACCGCTGCGTGGGGCGATTCGGCGGGCGAGGTCGCCTACGCCGCGAGCAACGGCATCGCCGTCTACGACCGGGGCACGTCGTGCTCGGTCGGGGTACAGCCGATGGCCGAGCAGGACGGACAGACGCAGATCGGGTACGGCGGCGATGCGGTCCGTGACGTCGAGTTGCTCGATCTCGAGCGCGTCGCCCGCGAGGCCGTCGACCGCACCACCCGACTGCTGGGTGCGACGCAGCCCTCATCCGCGCGGTTGTCGATCGTGCTCGAGCCGCGGTTGGCGATGACCTTGCTCGGGATCATCGCCGACATGGTCGACGGTGAGTCGGTCCTCAAGGGGCGGTCGCCGTTCGCGGATCGCATGGGCGAACCGATCGCGTCGCCGCTGCTCACCTTCGTCGACGACCCGACCGACGCCGGCTCGATCGCGGCGACGGCCTACGACGGCGAGGGGCTCGCGTGCCGGCGCAACGACCTGATCGTCGGTGGCGTGCTGTCGTCGTTCCTCCACAACTCCTACACCGGGCGACGCGCCGGCGTGCCGTCCACCGGGTCTGCCGTCCGCGGCGCGCGATCGCTCCCGGGCGTCAGCGCGCAGGTGTTGGTGATGGCGCCCGGCACGCGCTCGTTCGACGAATTGGTCGCCGGCATCGACCACGGACTGTTCGTCAACAGCTTCGTCGGCCTGCACTCGGGGGTGAACCCCGTGTCGGGCGACTTCTCGGTCGGCGCCGACGGGCTGATGATCCGCAACGGCGCCTTGGCCGAGCCCGTCAAGGAGATGACGCTCGCGTCGACGCTGCAGCGGATGCTGCTCGACATCATCGAGGTCGGCGGTGACCTCGAGTGGCTGCCGTCGGGTGACGCCGCGGCCTCGCTGGTCATCGGCGACGTCTCGCTCAGCGGCACCGACTGCCCAGCGCGTCGCTCATGATCCGACGAGCGCGAGCGCGACGGTACCCGCCGCCAGCGCGTCGTTGAGTGAGGCGAGGTCGGCTTCGTCGATGGCGATGACCGCGGTGCGGTCGTGCGCAGCGACGACTCGAGCGCCGCGCGCGATCACCTCGGAGGTGCCGTCCTCGGTCAACGACACCGCGTCGACGACGTCGCCGGGCCGGAGGTCGAGATGCGCGTCGGGAAGGGGGACGGCCATCGCACGCTCCGTCGGACGCAGTACCGCCGACGCAGGCGACGCGCCCGCGGGCGCGAGTCGGATCGCCAGCAGCACCTCGCCCTTGGCGACCTCGCGTCGCAACGTGCGGTGCGACGGCATCGTCCGTTCGGCCCCGGACGGCACCATCGCGAGGGGCAGCCGCGTCATCACGACGTCACCCCGTTCGAGGGGCGCTCCCGCGGGCAGCGATCGGGCGGCCACTGCGACGATCACGCTGTCGCCGTAGCGCCGGGCCTCGTGCTCGGCGGTGGTCACGAACTGCCACACTACGCCCGCCGTCAACGCGCCGGTGACAGCGGTGGCGGTCCAGTAGAGCGAGGGGGCGCGGAGTCGGCGCCGCAGGCGATGCAGTCGCGGGGACGTGGTGGGCAGCACGGGGCGCGAACCCCTGGGTGCGACGCGAAGGCGCATGATGCGCTCCTGTCGGTCGGTTGCTCAGGGGAAGAGAGTCGCAGCGTATCCGCCGCGGCGAACGGTGGGCCGAGCTCGTCCGCTCAGGCGGCGAACAGCTCCTCGGCCGGCGGCGTGCCGTCGGGAACCGTGAGGATGTCGACGCCGGTCGCGGTGACGAGCAGGGTGTGTTCGAACTGGGCCGTGCGTTGACGGGTGAGCGTGACGGCGGTCCAGTCGTCGTTCCAGATCTCGTCGAGCAACGCGGGGCCGATCGTGATCATCGGCTCGATCGTGAACGTCATGCCCTCTTCGAGCACGGTGCGATGGCGTGCGTCGTAATAGTGCGGAATCTGCAGACTGGTGTGGAACTGGTCGCCGATGCCGTGGCCGATGAACTCTTCGATGATGCCGTAGTCGTAGGGCTTCACACTCGTCTCGATCGCTCGCCCGATGTCGTTGATCCTCGAACCCGGACGGACGGTGGCGATCGCCGCGTGCAGCGCGGCGCGTGTACGGCGCACGAGCTCGACCGACGCGGTGTCGACGTCGCCGACGAGGAAGGTGCAGTTCGTGTCACCGTGGACGCCGCCGATGTACGCGGTCACGTCGACGTTGACGATGTCGCCGCTCAGCAGTTTGCGACTGTCGGGGATGCCGTGGCAGATGACTTCGTTGACCGACGTGCACAACGACTTCGGGAAGTGCCGATAGTTGAGCGGGCTCGGATAGGCGCCGCGGGCGATGCAGGCCTCGTGACCGACGCGGTCGAGTTCGTCGGTCGTGACGCCGGGGGCGACGGCCTTGCCGACCTCGATGAGGATCTCCGCGGCGACGTGCCCGGCGATCCTCATCGCGGCGATCTCATCGGCGGTCCGCACGGCGCGGCTGTCGCGAGAGGACGGCTCGCCGGTCATCGCGTAGTCGGGTCGTGCGATGTGGGACGGCACCGAACGCCGGGGGCTGATCATGCCCGGCTGCACCGGAGCCGACGGCGGGGGGTCGAGCAGGAGGGTACGTCGCTTGCGCTTTGCCATCGCGAGCCAGCCTACGCCGTGGGATTCACGGGTCGCGCGGCGAAGCGAACGTCGGTGGCGGCTGGATATTCGTCGGCTTCGCCGACAGGGAGCTCTCTCGATGGAGCGTGCCGCCTGCGGCGCACGCTCAGGCCGACTTGGCGTCGCTGGTCGAGCTCGACGTCGACGACGAACTCGACGAGTCGGACGATCCCGACCCGGCGCCTTTGGAGTCAGATCCAGCTCCCTTGGAGTCGGATCCCGAGCTCTTCGAGTCGGAGCTGGACGAACTCGAGCTCGAACTCGAATCGGACGACGAGCTGCTCTCCGACGTCGCCGAGTCGGACTTCGCCGAGGTGGCGGCGCTCTTCGACGAGCCCGAGCGGCTGTCGGTCTTGTAGAAGCCGGAGCCCTTGAAGCTGATCCCGACCGCGCTGAACACCTTCTTGAGGTTGCCGCCGCAGCTCGGGCACTCGGTCAGCGGATCGTCGGAGAACGCCTGCTGGGTCTCGAAGCTGTGACCGCAGTCCTTGCACCGGTAGTCGTAGGTCGGCATCGCTGTTCCTCGATCGGGGGTTGGCACTCGCTGGTGTCGAGTGCCAACGATACTGACTCCGCTGCTCGTCCGGAAACCTCGGGCGAGCCGTAACCTGTGGGAAGCGAGCGGAGCCCACCGTCGGCGGGAGAGTTCGGTTGACACTGGACCAAGAAGCCGTACCTTTGGCCAGGGACCTGGAAGGTCGACAGAGGAGTGAGTGTGAGTGACCGCAAGGTGACCAAGGCCGTGATCCCCGCCGCAGGTTTGGGGACCCGGTTCCTTCCCGCCACCAAGGCCCAGCCCAAGGAGATGCTGCCGGTCGTCGACCGTCCGTCGATCCAGTACGTGGTCGAAGAGGCCGTCGCCGCGGGCATCGACGACATCCTCATCATCACCGGCCGCAACAAGCGCAGCCTCGAGGACCACTTCGATCGCAACGTCGAGCTCGAGCACTTCCTGGCCGAGAAGGGCAAGTTCGACGACCTCGCCGAGGTGCAGGCGCTCGCGGATCTGGCTGACATCCACTACGTGCGCCAAGGCGAGCCGCTGGGTCTCGGCCACGCGGTGTCGGTGGCTCGCAAGCACGTCGGCGACAACCCGTTCGTCGTGCTGCTCGGCGACGACATCATGCATCACGACACGCATCTGCTGCGCGACATGATCCGCAACTACGAGCAGTCGGGCGCGTCGACCGTGGCGCTCATGGCGGTCGAGCC
>JAYTFP010000037.1:0-17933 GCA_043734285.1 Acidimicrobiaceae bacterium | reverse complement strand
CTTTCACGCTGCGGACCTCCTCACGACGCTTGTGAAATCGCTCACAATCATAGTTCGCAAGCACGTCTACGAACAGACGAGGTTTATCACGCACGTTGGCGCGCTGGCACATTTAGAGCGTGCGCCGAAAGGCGGCACGCTCCATCGAGAGAGCGCGCTGTCGGCGAAGCCGACGACCTGCAAACACCACCGAGGTCGACCTCTCCGCGAGTGCCGTTCGCGGACGTCATTCGCGCACGCTTCGCGAGCTTGGTCAGTCCCACTACTTCATGCCTAGAGTGACCTTCGACTCACGCAAGTCGAGGGCCCCTTTCACGCGGCGGAGGCAGCGTTGACCGAAGTACCCGAACATCTTCTCCAGCGGGCGAAAGCAGCCCGCGCGCGGATGACCGGAGGCGAGGCGCCGTCCGAGTCCGCGGCGTCCGGCGGCGCGTCGAGCAGCGACGTCGCGACCACCGTGGGCGACGCAACTCCCGCGGTTGCCGAAGCGCCCCGACCGGCGAAGATCGAACCGAAGCTCCCCTGGGTCGAAGCCGGTGAAGCGCGTCGCAAGATCCCGGTGTGGGCGGTCTCGGTGCTCGCGTTCCTGCCGATCTGGGCGATCTTCTACATGACGACCAACGACAAGCCCACGTCGATCGCGGTCGGGCCGATCAGCGAGGGTCTGTCGATCTACGGCTCCAAGTGTGCGAGCTGCCACGGGCCGTCCGGTGGCGGTGGCGTCGGTCCCCAACTGTCCAGCGGCAACGTCCTGAAGACGTTCACCAAGCCCGAGAGCCAGGTGCGCTGGGTGCTTCTGGGCACCGAAGGCTTCAAGGGTGAGAAGACCGCGACCTACGGCGACGCGAAGAAGCCGGTCGGCGGATCGGGTGCGGCGATGCCCGGCTGGAGCGGCACGATCACACCCGACGAGCTGCTGTCGGTCGTGCGCCACGAGCGCGAGACGCTCTCGGGCGAGAAGTTCAACGCCGCCGACTGGGACGAGGTCGCCAAGCTCGCGACCGACCCGAACCCATTGGTCTCGGGTCCGGCGAAAGAGTTCAAGGCGATCATCGACCACTGGAAGACACTTCCTCCCGGTTCGTGATCGACAGTGGTGTGAGTTCCCCCCATCGCTATGACGTCCTCGTCATCGGAGGGGGACCCGCGGGAGCATCCACGGCGTACTGGCTCGCGAAGGCGGGCCACGACGTGCTCGTCGTCGAGAAGAAGCGGTTCCCGCGCGAGAAGACGTGCGGCGACGGGCTCACCCCACGGGCGGTCCACCAACTGCGCGAGATGGGGCTCACCTCGACGCTCGACGAGTACCACCGCTACGACGGATTACGCGCGATGGCGCACGGTCGCAGCATCGAGATGGCGTGGCCGCAGCACTCGGTGTACCCGTCGTGCGGCTACGTCGTGCGACGTCGCGACCTCGATCGGTTCGTGGCCGAGAACGCGGTCGCCGCGGGAGCGACGATGTGGCAGGGATGCGAGGGCGTCGCGCCGATCACGGTCGACGGTGTGGTCACCGGCGCGACCGTGCGACACAAAGGTGTCGACGGAGCGGAGGATCGCGTCGAGGAGATCGCCGCGCGTTACGTCGTCGTCGCCGACGGCGCGAACTCGCGGTTCGGTCGCGCGCTCGGCACGTCCCGCAATCGCGCGATGCCCCAGGGCATGGCGATCCGCGGTTACTACGAGAGTCCGCTGCACGCCGAGCCCTGGATCGAGTCGTGCCTCGACGTGCGAGACCGCAACGGTCACTCGCTGCCGGGATACGGCTGGATCTTCCCGCTCGCCGACGGAACCATCAACGTCGGCATCGGTCTGCTGTCGACGTTCAAGGGGTTCACGTCGGTCAACACCACGCACCTCATGAATGAGTGGGCCGCGACGCTGCCCCGGTACTGGGAGATCACTCCCGATCGACCGACAGCTCCGCCCACCGGCGGACGTCTGCCGATGGGCGGTTCGGTCAACCCCAAGGTCGGCGCGACGTGGATCGTCGTCGGCGACGCGGCGGGATCGATCAACCCGTTCAACGGCGAGGGCATCGACTACGCGTACGAGACCGGTCGCATGGCCGCGGGCCTGCTCAGCGAGTGCCTCATCACCGACGACCAAAGTGCGCTGCAGCGCTATCCGGCGTTGCTCGAGGACGAGTACGGCCTCTATTTCAAGGTCGCCCGTCTGTTCGCGAAGGTCATCGGACGTCCGTTGTTGATGCGCGAGCTCACGCGTGTCGGCATGCACTCGAAGACGCTGATGGAGTGGGTGTTGCGGATCATGGCGAACCTGCTGCGCGACGACGAGCTCGGCCCGGCCGAAGCCGCCTACAAGCTCGCCGCGACGATCGCCCGCGTCGTGCCCGAGCCACACGCGGCATGAAGGCGCACCGCGGCATCGCTCGACGCGCCGCGCTCGTCGCAACGTTGGTGATCGCGCTGATGTCCGTGGTCGGCATCACCGCGTGCAGCGACTCGTCCGGTGGGACCGACTCGGCCGACGGCGTGCCGTTCACGATGCCGAGCCGCGCCGAGATTGCGCGCCGTGCGAGCTTCGACTTCCCCGCGTCGACGACCGCGTTCGAGAGCGTGAAAGTCGGCGACGAGTTGCAGGTCGGGTTGAAGATCGCGACGACCGACGCGGCCGCGTTCGAGACCGGCTCAGGCTTGACGCTCGTCGCAGGTCAACGCGTCGTGACCCACGCGTCGCCGATCTGGGACCTCAATCCCGCCGGCGAGATCTCGGGCGGCAACTCGATCTCGAAGTCCGGCAAGATCCGCCGCACCGTCGAAGTCGTCACTCCGCCGACCGGAACTCAGGCGAGCGTCCGCATCGTCCTCGCCAACGCGTAAAAAAGCCACGCGGACAGGTCGACCCCCGTGGTGGTCGAAGGCTCGTCGGCGTGCGCCGACAGAATGCCCTCCTGATGGAGCGTGCCGCCTGTCGGCGCACGCTCTCAGCGCGTCAGGAACCTGCGGCGAGGAGTTCGGCGAGCGACACGCGCAGCGCGCGGTGTCCCTTCGAGTGGAGCGCCTCGAGGTCGCCCGTGGCCTGCGCGTGCTTGAAGCGCCCGAACGTGAACGACTGGTCGGGGATGGCCAGGTCGTCGGGATCGTCGCTGACCACCTGCACCGCGACGATGTTGTTCGCGCCCCCCTTGTGGAGCTGCCCCGTCGAGTGGAGGAAGCGCGGTCCGAATCCGAGCGTGGTCACGACGCCGTGCCGTCGGCCGAGCTCGGGCCGCACGGACTCGAGCGCGGCCGCATCGGCGCTGCCGGGATCGATGAACGCACAGATCGCCAGGTAGTCGCCCGACCCCAGTTGGCCCAGCGCGTCGGCGACCGGCGTGACGGTCGGCTCGGCCGGTGCGGGCGAGTCGAGCAGACGCCGCGCCGCGATCTTCGCAGCCTCGACGTCGGGTTGGTCGAACGGGTTGATGCCGAGGACGCGGCCCGCCAGCGCGATCGCGAACTCCCACAGCACGACGTGCGCGCCGATGTCGGTCGACTCCTCGAGCGACAGCTCGACCAGCGGCACACCCGCGGCAAGTACGCGGTCGAGGCCGTCGACATCGCCGATGGTCACGACGACGCGATCCGCCGGGACCGCGACGATCGAATCGACCGACTCGCCGACGATCGGCACGATGCCGCGTCCGAGCTTGCCGGTCGACTCGGCGATGAGCTGTTCGAGCCAGAGTCCGAACGTAGCGACGCGCTCGTCGATCAGGATCGTCAACTTGTCGCGTCCGCCGAGCGCCGCGGCGCCGATCACCGCGGCGAGCTGCAGACCGAGATTGTGCTCGTCGTCGCCGTCAACCGGCGCCAACGCGTCGACCATGTCGTTCGCCGCGTCGAGCATCGCCCGGCCGTCGGCGCCGATGAGCGCCGCGGGGACCATCCCGAAGTGGGAGAGCGCCGAGTAGCGGCCGCCGATGTCGGGATTGTTCTCGAACACCTTCCGGAAACCCTGCGACCGCGCCGCCTCGCCGAGCGCGGAACCGGGATCGGTGACGACTGCGAATCGACTCGGGTCACCCGAGCGGTCGAGGAAGTAGGCGAGGTGTGAGCGCGTCTCGAGCGTCGAGCCCGACTTCGACGAGGCGAGGTGGAACGTGCGGTCGGCCGGGCAGGCGTCGAGCACGCGCCGGATCGCCGCGGGGTCGGTCGTGTCGAGCACGTGCAGGCGCGGTCGGCCGGCGGCCGAACCGAACGTCTGCGTGAGCACTTCGGGGAACAGCGACGAACCACCCATGCCCATCAGCACGACATGGTCGGCCTCGGCCGCGATCTCCGCGGCGAACGCCTCGAGCTCGGGCCACGCCTCGGACAGCTCCTCGGCGACGTGGAGCCAGCCGAGTCGATTGGCGCACTCGGCCGGATCGTCCTGGAAGAGGGTGTGGTCGAGCTCGAACACGCGGCTCACTGCGTCACGCGCCAAGAGATCGGCGATCGCTGCGTCGACGGCCTCGGCGATCGGCTCGAGGTGGTAGCGGGCGGAGATCATGGGCGGGCCTTTCGGTCGAGGAAGTCGGCCACCGCGAGCGCTGCATGCTTGGCCGCGTCGATCGTGAAGTCGAGATCGTCGTCGGAGTGTGCGAGCGACGGAAACATGACCTCGTACGGCCCGGGGGCGAGCGCGACGCCAGCCCGCAGCATCTCGTGGAAGAAGATCGGATACGCGCCCGACGACACCGAGGCCTGGGCCTCGTCGTAGTCGACCGGCTGGTGATCGCCGAAGAACAGGCCGACCAGTGACCGCATTCTCGGCACCTGCGCCGCGACGCCTGCGGCGACGAACGCGCCGCGGAGTCCGTCGGCGAGTCGCGTCGCACGGTCGACGAGGCGCACGTAGGCGGCGGCATCGAGCCGCTCGAGCACGGCGAGCCCCGCCGCGGTGGCGAGCGGATTCCCCGACAGCGTGCCCGCCTGGTACACCTCGCCCAGCGGCGCGAGATGCGCCATCACCTCACGTGATCCACCGAACGCGCCCACTGGCAGGCCACCACCGATCACCTTGCCGAAGGTCCAGAGGTCGGGCCGTACCCCAACGGCGGCGGTCGCCCCGCCGTGGTCGACGCGGAATCCGGTGATCACCTCGTCGAAGATCAGGAGCGCGCCGGCCGCGTCGCACGCGGCGCGGACCTCGTCGAGGAACCCGTCGAGTGCCGGCACGAGTCCCATGTTCGCGGCGACCGGTTCGAGCACGACGGCCGCGACACGGTCGTCGAGATCGGGCACGACGTTCCACGGCACGACGACCGTGTCGGCGACCGCGCCAAGCGGCACGCCTGCCGAGCCGCTGAGCCCCTGCGAGGCGACACCCGATCCGCCCGCCGCCAGCAGAGAATCGGAATGGCCGTGGTAGTGACCGGCGAACTTGACGATGGTCGATCGACCGGTCGCGCCCCGAGCGAGGCGAACCACCGACATCAACGCTTCGGTGCCCGACGACACGAGCCGGATCTGTTCGAGGTGCGGCACGCGAGAGCAGAGCGCCTCGGCGAGCAGCACCTCGCCCTCTGTCGGCGCGCCGAACGTGGTGCCGAGGCGCGCGGCCTCGCACACCGCGTCGATCACCGCCGCGTCGGCGTGCCCCAGGATCGACGCGCCGTAGCTCTGCACGTAGTCGACGTAACGGCGTCCCTCGACGTCGACGATGTACGCGCCTTCGCCACGCGCCACGAAGTAGGGCACTCCACCGACGGAGCGGAACGAGCGCACTGGCGAGTTCACGCCCCCCGGGATGACGGCCTGCCCGCGCTCGAACAGCGCGGCGTTCGTGAGCCCGTGGTCGCCGCTCACGCGAGCCAGCCCGCGACCTCACGGGCGAAGTAGGTCACGATCGCATCGGCGCCGGCTCGCTTGATGGCGATGAGTTGTTCGAGTGCCACCGCGTCGCCGTCGATCCATCCGTTCGCCCCCGCGGCCCTGATCATCGAGTACTCACCCGACACCTGATAGGCCGCGATCGGCACGTCGACCGCGGCACGCGCCTTGGCGATCACATCGAGACTCGTGATCGCCGGCTTCACCATGACGAGGTCGGCGCCCTCGGCGACATCGGCGCGGATCTCTTCGAGTGACTCGCGGACGTTGCGCACGTCTTGCTGGTACGCCCGACGATCGCCGCCATCGGCGATGGTGACGTCGACCGCGTCGCGGAAGGGGCCGTACATCGCTGACGCATACTTCGCGGCGTAGGCCATGATCGCCGTGTCGGTGTGCCCCGCACCGTCGAGCGCCGAGCGGATCGCAGCGACCTGCCCGTCCATCATCCCGGAGGGCGCGACCAGGTCCGCGCCGGCGTTCGCCTGTGCGATCGCGATTTCGGCGTAGCGCTCGAGGGTCGTGTCGTTGTCGACCGTGCCGTCGGCGCGCAACAGCCCACAGTGGCCGTGGTCGGTGTACTCGTCGATGCACAGGTCGGCCATCAACGCGATCTCGTCGCCGAAGCGCTGCCGGAGCCGGTCGAGGGCGACCTGCACGACTCCGTCGGGATCGGAGGCGCCCGAGCCGATCGCATCCTTGTGGACCGGTACGCCGAACAGGATCACCGCCGGGACGCCGAGTTCGACCAATGCGGCCACCTCGGCTTCGAGCGAGGCCGGCGAATGCTGCATCACACCGGGAAGCGAACTGATGGCCGCCGGCTCGCTGAGCCCCTCTCGCGCGAAGAGCGGTGCGATGAGGTCGTCGCGGGTCAGCGTGGTCTCAGCGACCAGCCGGCGGAGGGGCGCCGTGCGACGGAGCCGGCGGAGTCGCCGATCGGGATACACGACTTCGGAGTCTACGGACCCGTGGGGTACGGTGGCACCACCTGTGCCAAGAGGGGGCGGTCTCGTGCGGCGACATTTCTGGGTCATTGGGGTCTTCGCGGTCTTGGCGGCGTGTACGCCGTCGGCTCCGCCGGCCACCGTGCCGACACAGCCGGTGATCACGTCGTTCACCGCCACGCGGGCGTCGGGCACCGCGCCGCTGACCACAGCGCTGCAATGGGTCATCTCCGACGCCAACTACGACTCGCTGTCGTGCCAGCTCGACGCCGATGGCGACGGCACGTTCGAGACCTCGGTTCCGTTCTGCAACAGCTCGTCGGTACGTACCGCGAACTTCCTGACCCCCGGCGTGCGAACCCTCACGCTGAAGGTGACCGACGGCAACACTGCGCCAGTCACTCAGACGCTGATCGTCGCCGCGACCGAGCCATCGCCTGACACCTTCCACATCGACCTGCGGCTCAACGCCGCGATGACTCCTTCGCAGCAGGCCACGTTCATCAACGCCGCCGCGCGATGGGAGCAGATCATCAAGACCGGCTTGCCCGACACGGCGCTGACCATCCCCGCGAACGACTGCGACACGGGTACCGACGCGTTCTCGGGCACCGTCGACGACCTGATGATCGACGCCAGCATCGTGCCGATCGACGGCGTCGGCGCGATCCTCGGTTCGGCCGGGCCGTGCTACGTCCGCTCGGGTTCGCAGCTGCCGATCTACGGCACGATGCGATTCGACGTCGCCGATGTCGCGCAGCTCGAGTCGAGCGGGCAGTTCACCCCGGTGATCCTGCACGAGATGGGCCACGTGCTCGGATTCGGCACGGTCTGGAGTTCACTCGGTGTGATCCTCGGTAGTGGCGGCGGCGCTCCGGTGTTCACCGGAAACGCAGCCATCGGTGAATACCAGACGATCGGCGGCTTCGGACTCGTTCCCATCGAGGGGGGCGGCGGACCGGGCACGGCGAACAGCCACTGGAGCGAACTCACGTTCAACAACGAGCTCATGACCGGCTACATCAACACGGGGTCGAACCCGCTCAGCCGGATCACCGCCGCATCGCTCGCCGACTTGGGTTACGGCGTCGACCTGACCGCGGCCGATCCATACGGTCTGCCGGCACTGCGCGAGCCGTCGGCAACACCGCCGACGCAGATCACGACGCAGATCCTGACGCCACGTCACACGATCTGACCTCAGTGCACCAACGCGCCGAGGAGCGCTGCGTCCAGCTCGAACGCTGATTCGACGACGAGGTCGGCCGCGGAGAAGTCCATGCCGATCGTCATCTCGCTCGGGATGGCGACCACTTTCATCCCCGCGTTCGCCGCGGCCTGGCAACCGGTGATCGAGTCCTCCAGCGCGACTGCGCGACCGGGATCGACCCCGAGCGATCGGCAGGCGAGTTGGTACAGGTCGGGCGCCGGCTTGCGGTGCTCGACCTGATCACCGCTGTGCACCGCGGCGAACCGGTCGAACAGACCCAGCCGACGCACGTGCCCGACCACCCACTCGGCTGACGACGACGAGGCGACCGCCATCGGAACGTCGTGCTCGGCGAGATCGGTGACGAGTTCGATGATCCCGGGCTGCATCGGGAGGGCGTCGATCAGCTGGCGCCGCCGCGGGTGGTAGCGAGCCTCGAGCTCGTCGCGATCGACGTCTCGCCCCAGCTCCTCCGCGAGGATCTCGGTCCAGTGCGGGTGGTCGATTCTGCCGATGAACCCCTGCCACAGGTCGAACGACAGCTCGACGCCGTGCTCGAGGAAGATCTCGTTCGCCGTGCGGTAGATCGGGTACTCGGTGTCGAGGATGAGGCCGTCGAAGTCGAAGACGACCGCATCGGGCAGCCGGATGTTCACCCGCCGCGGGCCCAGGCGCAGGCTGCGGCGACCAGTCCGTCGACGGTGTGCTCGTCCGCCTCGACCACTTCGCGGAACCCACATTCCGTCGCGGTCGCTGCGGTGATCGGTCCGATCGCGAGGGCCACCGGCGGCCGGTCGTCGGGCGCGACCGCGGCAGCGAAGTTGCGGACCGCTGACGACGACGCGAACGCGATCGCGTCGGCCGACGAGACCGATTCGCGGCGATCGTCTGACCAGACCGCGGGAACGGTGCGGTACGCCTCGACCACTTCGACGGTCCAGCCACGCTCCGCGAGCGCGTCGGGCAGCAGATCTCTGGCGACCGCCGCTCGGGCGACCAGCACGCGTCCACCGCCCGGGGGCACGTCGGGGAACACCTCGAGCAGCCCTTCGGCGACATAGCGCTCGGGCATGAGGTCGGGCACCAACCCGCGGTCGTGGAGCGCCGTCGCCGTACCCGGACCCATCACCGCGAGCCGCGCACTTCCGATGCGCCGCGGATCGCCGACGGCGTCGAGGAACCGCTCGGCGCCGTTCGGTGACGACAGCACGACCCAGTCGAACTCGGCGACGCGCCTCGCAGCGTCGGTCAGCGCAACGCCCGCGTCGGCCGCATCAGTGATCTCGATCGTCGGGACCGCGATCACCTCGGCTCCGTGCGCCGTCAACGAGTCGGAGAGTCGCGACGCCTGAGCGGCCGCGCGGGTCACCACGATCCGCCGACCGAACAACGGCCGTGACTCGAACCAGTCGAGGTGATCACGCACGACGTCGCCGATCACGATGACCGAGGGCGCCGCCAGGGGCTCGGCCGCGAGCGTCGACAACGTCGCACGGATCGTACGCTGCGCCGGCAGCGTTCCCCACCGCACGGCCGCGGCGGGCGTGTCGGGTGCGAGTCCCCCGGCCATCAGGCGCTCGGTGATCGTCGCGATGTTCGCGACGCCCATCAGCACGATGATCGTGCCGCCGACCCGTGCGATCGACTCCCAGTCGACATCGACCTCGCCCTTGGTCGGGTCTTCGTGACCGGTCACCACCGTGAACGACGTCGACGAGAACCGGCGGGTCACCGGGATGCCCGCGTACGCCGGCGCGGCGATCGCCGAGCTGATGCCGGGCACGACCTCGACCTCGATGCCCGCGTCGATCAACGCCTCGAGCTCCTCGCCGCCGCGAGCGAACACGAACGGATCACCGCCCTTGAGTCGCACGACCGTGCGGCCCGGGTCGGATCCGAACTCGACGAGTAGTCGATTGATCTCGCCTTGCGGCGTGCTGGCACGGCCCGGCCCCTTGCCGACCGACACGAGCGTGGCGCCTGCGGGAACGAGGTCGAGGAGCGACCGCGCCGAGAGTCGGTCGTAGACGACGACATCGGCGCGACGCAGCAGCTCCGCGCCACGAACGGTGAGGAGTCCGGGGTCTCCGGGGCCGGCGCCGACGAGGTGGACGGTCACGA
Source organism: Acidimicrobiaceae bacterium (assembly GCA_043734285.1). Classification (GTDB taxonomy): domain Bacteria; phylum Actinomycetota; class Acidimicrobiia; order Acidimicrobiales; family Microtrichaceae; genus JAYTFP01. The sequence continues at coordinate 7,836 of JAYTFP010000037.1, read as the reverse complement.
CAAGAGCCTACGAACCGGCCACGAGCAGCGCCGCCGCGGCCGACTCGCCGACCTCGCGCGGATCGTTGCCCGACGTCGTGATGCGCCGCAGCGGACGCCCGGGCTCGACCGCCAACACCGCGTCGAGCACGATCAGCCCGCGCTCGCCAAGCGTGGCGTGCGCCCCGGCGGGCAGGTCGCAGTCTCCGCCGAGCCGCAGCAGGAACGACCGTTCCGCGTCGACCACCTGTCGACTCGGCGCGTGCTCGATCGACGCGAGCGCGCGCCGCACGGCGAGGTCGTCGGCGCGACACTCGATCGCCAAGGCACCCTGGCCGACCTGCGGCACCATCTCGTCGACGCCGAGCGGATCGACGATCTCGGGATGTCGATCCAACCGTACGAGCGCGGCCATCGCCATCACGATCGCGTCGAACTCGTGCGCCTTGGCGAGTCGCGTGTCGATGTTGCCGCGGAGCTCCGCGAACACGAGATCGGGACGCAACGCCTCGAGCTGGGCGCGACGACGCGGCGCGCCGGTCGCCACGATCGCACCCGGGCGGAGGTCGGCGAGGCGGTCACCCACCAACGCGTCGCGAGCATCAGCGCGTTCGGGCACGGCTGCGATGACGAGTCCGTCGGGTGTCTCGGCGGGAAGGTCTTTCGCGGAGTGGACCGCAAGGTCGGCGCGGCCGTCGAGCACCGCCGCCTGCACCTCTTTCACGAAGACGCCCTTGCCTCCGATCTGCTGCAGCGGGACGTCATGACGACGATCGCCCTCGGTGGAGATCACGACGAGTTCGACCCGCACCGCGGGATCGGCGAGCGACAACGCCGCCGCGATCGACCGAGCCTGCCACTGGGCCAGTTCGCTCCCCCTCGTGGCGATGCGCAACGGCGGCGATCTATCCACCCGAGTCCTCAGAGGTCGAACAGTTCGCGGAGCGTGCCGGCGAGGCGCTCGCCCCGCAGTGTGCCCGCCGCATCCTTCAGCTGCACGGTCGGCGAGTGCAGCAACTTCGCGACCGCACTGCGCACGACCGCCTCGACCGCATCGCGCTGCGACGGCTCCATCGCGTCGAGCAACGCGGCGTGCTTCGCCAGTTCGAGCTCGACGACCTGCTGGGCTCGATCGCGCAGCTCGATGATGAGCGGCGCGACCTCGCGGGCCGAGCTCGCTGTCTCGTAGCGCTCGAGCTCTTGTTCGACGATCGCTTCGACCGCGGGGATCTCGCGACGACGCTCGCTCATGCCCCGCTCGGAGAATTCACGCAGCGCGTCCATGTCGAGGAGCGTGACGCCGTCGATCGACGCGACGGCGTGCTCGACGTTGCGCGGCATGGCGATGTCGATCACCAGCAGCGGTCGGCCGCCACGTCGGGCCATCACATCGGTCATCTGCTCGACACCGAGCAGCGTGGATTGCGCCGAAGTCGCACAGAAGGCGACATCGGTCTCGACCAGTTCGTCGATCAGCGACGAGAGCAGCGCGCCGCGGATCGATTCGGTGCCGTGCGCGGCGACGAGTTCGTTCGCACGCGACGCGGTGCGGTTCAGCACGGCGAGATCGCTGACGCCGCGTTGGATGAGGAAGTCGACCACGCCACGGGCCATCGACCCTGCGCCGACCACCAGCGCGGCCGCGCTGTCGAGAGTGCCGAGCTGCTCGGCCGCCATGATCACCGCGGCATGTGACACCGAGGTGACGTGGCGTGAGATCGACGTCTCGCTGCGAGCTCGCTTGCCGACCTCGATCGCCGTGCGGAACGCGAGGTTCAACGTCGGGCCGCTCGCGCCCGCCGAGCGGGACACGTCCCAGGCGTCGCGGATCTGACCGAGGATCTCGTGTTCGCCGATGACGACCGAGTCGAGTCCGGCGCCGATGCGGAAGAGGTGCGCGACCGCTTCGGCACCGTGCGAAACCGACAGGTGGTCGACGAATTCGTCGGGCGGCAGGAACGTCAGGTCGGAGAGGAAGTCACGAACGTCTTGATACGCGCCGTGGAAGCGTTCGGCCGCCACGAAGATCTCGGTGCGGTTGCACGTCGACACGATGACAGCCTCGGAGATGTGGTCGCGCGACACGAGATCGTCGAGGCTCTTGGCCATCCGCTCCGCGTCGACCGTCATCAGCTCGAGCAACGCGAGCGGCGCGGTGTGGTGATTGGCACCGACGGCTACGACGGACACTGCGTCTCCTCGGACAGATCCCGTGACCCACAGGGTGCCTCAAGACTCGCAGTTTCCGGTCGCGGCCCGCAAGCGTCAGCGGCTGTTGCGTCGGTCACGCCGGAAACGGTGGGGAGGTGCCGCTCCGCCATCATCAGCCGGTCGCGTCGACCGTGCGCCGCTCCTGGTAGAAGCTGAGGATCTGCAGCTCGACGGCGAGGTCGACCTTGCGCACCGAAATCCCCTCCGGGACGGTGATGACCGTCGGAGCGAAGTTGAGGATCGAGTGGATCCCCGAGGCGACCATCAGGTCGGCGACTTCCTGAGCGGCGGCGGCCGGCGTCGCGATGATGCCGATCGTGATCTGACGCCGGACGACCAGCTTCTCGACGTCGTCGAGCGGCGCCACCTTGATGCCGTTGACCTTGGTGCCCACCTTGGCGGGATCGGTGTCGACCAAAGCAGCGATGACGAAGCCTCGCTCGGAGAACCCGCCGTAGTTCGCGAGGGCCTGGCCGAGGTTGCCCATGCCGGCGATGACGCACGGCCAGTCGTGGGTGAGGCCGAGTTCGCGGCGGATCTGGAACAGCAGGTACTCGACGTCGTATCCGACCCCGCGGGTGCCGTAGCTGCCGAAATACGAGAGGTCTTTTCGCACCTTGGCGGCGTTGACGCCGGCCATCTCGGCGAGCCGCTCGGAGGAGATCGTCGACGTGTCGTCCTCCGCGGTCTCCTGGAGGCTGCGCAAGTACAACGGCAGTCGTGCGACTGTGGCTTCGGGGATCGTTCTCGGCGGTGGCGTGCCGGCCATACGGCCACGGTACCGGTCTCGTGCACATGTTCACAAAGTGTCGCCAAGGCCGTGACGACGTACGCTCACTCGCCATGCACCCCGTCGCAGCTCTGGGCGCGGCAGCCACGATCGTCTCGACCGCCTTCGCCCTGTGCACCCTCGACCGCTTCCTCGCGCGACGCAAGGTGCACGAACTGGCATGGACCCAGTCGCTGGTCATGTTCACCCTCGCCTCGGGCGCGTACTGGTGGTCGGCGGCGGCGGGGTGGTCGGCCTGGTCCTTCCGGATCTTCTACCTGTTCGGCGCGATCCTCAACGTGCCCTACCTGGCCGCCGGAACGGTCGCGCTGCTGGCCGGACCGATCGCCGGCCGCCGGGTGCTCTCGACACTCCATCTCGTCGCCGCGTTCTGCGCAGGAGCGGTGCTGCTCGCACCGCTGCGCGCCCCGATCGCGCACACCGGCCTGCCGAGCGGCAGGACGATCTTCGGGCCCGGACCTCGGATCATGGCCGCAGTCGGATCGGGACTCGGAGCGACGGTCGTGCTCGTGGGCGCTGTGGCGAGTGTCTGGAGCCTGCTGCGCGGCCGCCGCTCCGCACGGCTCGCGGCGACCAACGCGATGATCGCGGCGGGCACGCTCGTGCTCGGCATCGGCGGCGCCGCCTACACGGGCGCCGACGCAATGGTGGCGTTCGGGGTGTTCCTGACGATCGGCGTCACGATGCTCTTCGTCGGCTTCCTGATCTCGTCGAGCGGGGCGATCGCCGAACGCCGGCGCCCCGAGCGACTCTCTCCGTTCTTCGGTGAGCTGTGGGAACTGGCGAACCCGCCGGCGGTCACCGACCGGTGAGGTTCTCGGTCTGGCCGAGCTGGATGCAGACGTGGCCGGCGATCGCAGAGACCGTTGTGCACGCCGAGCGCACCGGCTGGGACGGCGCGTGGATCGCGGATCACCACATGGGCGATGGCGGCGAGTTCGGCCCGGCCGACGCACCGACGATCGAAGCGACTGCGGCATTGGGCGCGCTCAGCGTCGCGACCGATCGGATCCGTGTCGGCTCGCTGGCGCTGGCGATGAGCCACCGTCACCCGGCCGAGGTCGCGAACTGGGCGGCCACCACCGATCACATCAGCGACGGACGGCTCGTGCTCGGGCTCGGCGCCGGCTGGCAACCGAACGAGCACCAGCAGTACGGCTTCGACCTCCTCACGGTCGGCGACCGGGTGAGTCGCTTCGAGGAGTGCTGCGCGGCGCTGAAGGGCCTGCTGCGCGACGCGGTCACGACGGTCGACGGACGATGGATCCATCTCGACGCGGCCCGCTGCGAACCGAAACCGGTGCAGGCGCGGCTGCCGATCCTCATCGCCGGCAAGGGCGACCGCATGCTCGGCGTGGTCGCGCGGTTCGCGGACGAGTGGAACATGTGGGGACTCCCGAAGGCCATCGCGGAGCGGGCGGCCGTCCTCGATCGACACTGCGAGGCGATCGGACGCGATCCGTCGACGATCCGCCGTACGACGCAGGCGCACCTCCTGCTCACCGACGACCGCGACCGGGCCCGCGAGTTCGTCGAGTCGGTGGCGCCGCGAGCCGCTGTCGCCGGAACGGTCGACCATCTCGTCAACGCGGTGCACGCCTGGCGCGACGTGGGCATCGACGAGTTGATCGTTCCCGACCTGCGCATCGGTACCGGCACCGCTGCCGCCGACTTCTACGACGCGTTCATCGAACGGGTCGCGCCGAGTTGCCGTTGAGGATCCTCGCCCATCCGAGGAGGCAGATCGGATAGAGCAGGTAGCCGAAACGGCTCGCGGGCAGCATCAGGATCGCGCCGCCCACCACGACGGCGCATTGCGTCGCGATGTCGGCCACCGAGCGCGCCGGTCGCCGGGCGATCCACCACGCCGCCGTTGCGACGACGCCGAACAGCAGGATGATCGCCACGGTGCGACCGCCCGCAGCGTGCTCGGTGATCCAGTGACCCGGCAACGCGCTCGCGGCCGACGAGTGGAACCGCGCCAGCCCCAGCGGATAGCGCACGACGTTCTCGAAGAAGGCGGCCGGGGTCCATGCGACGAACGGCACCATCGCGACCACGGGCACGCCGACCGCACCGAGGGCGTAGCGCCGCCAGCCGGGTCGTGGCGCATCGTCGTGGTCCTCGCCGCGCCAGCGCCACGCCGCGACCAGCAGCAACACCGCCAGCGGGGCGACGATGACCTTCATCGCCAAGCCGACGCCCATCGCCACGCCGCTCGCGGTCCACCGTCGACGCGACGCGAGCGCCAGCGCGAGCAGGCAGAGCGCGATCACCGGCATGTCGTCGCCGCCCGTCGCGATCGTGAGCGCGGTGGGCGGTAACACCGCGAGCAGTTGCACGCCGCGGATCGAGTCGCGCGGCGTCATCGATGTGACCGAGCACGCGGCTGCGAGCGACAGCGCGACGACCAGGAGGAACATCACGCGGACGTCGGTCAACGTGTGCTTGCCGAGCCACGCCCGCGGAAGCCCGAAGACGGCCATCGCCGGCTCGTACGGCCGGTACGCCTTGAACCCCGCCCCGGTGCGGTGCGCCTCGGCCTCGATCGCCGCAGCCGTGGGATAGGGCGACCGGCCGTGACCGAGACGATCGCCCATCGACTCGACCGAGTTGACCTCGGACTGCGCCGATCCCACCCGACCGTCGACCCGCTCCGCGGCGAGCACCCCGAGCGGCGCGACCACGCCGAGACCGAGCGCCACCGCGAGGATCGCCACACGCGCCCCCAACACCCGGCGCTCATCGAGACGGCGCGCGACTGCCGGCAGGGCGAGCGCCAGCGACGCGACCAGCGCGGCCGCGTCGCCCCACACGGCCCAGGCGCCCCATCGCTGGTGGGGCCAGAGCGTCGCCCAGCCGGCGTTGGCCGCCGCGAACGCGACGGCGAACCCATACAGCCCGACGTCGGCGAGAGGATGTTCGCGCCGCCCTGGCTCGGTCAGCGCAGCGCCCTTCGCAACACCTTGCCACCGAGACCCTGGGGTACCTCGTCGACGAACCAGATCTTCTCGGGGCACTTGTAGCGCGCCAGGCGACTCGCGCAGAAGCGGACGATGTCGTCCTCCTCCACCGACTGCCCCTTCACGGTCACCACGTAGGCCTTCACCGCCTCGCCCGTGTAGGGATGTGGCACGCCGACGACCGCGCAGGCATCGATCGCGGGGTGCTGCATGAGCACCTCCTCGACCTCGGCCGGATACACGTTGAATCCCGAGACGATGATCAGGTCCTTCACGCGATCGACGAGGAACAGGTAGCCGTCGTCGTCGACCGTGGCGACGTCACCGGTGACCAGCCAACCGTCGGCGTTGATGCACCGGTTGGTCGCCTCGTCGTCGTGCCAGTAGCCCTTGAACACGTTCGGCCCGCGCACCCACAACTCGCCCGAGTCGCCGATGAGCACGTCGTCACCCTCTTCGTCGACGAGGCGAACCTCGAGACCGGGCAACGGCACGCCGACCGAACCGATCGGCGCATCGGTGCTCGCCGACGACGTGACCACCGGCGAGGCCTCGGTCAGGCCGTAGCCTTCGTGCAGACGCAGGCCGTAACGACGCTCGATCGATCGCGCCGTCTCCTCTGACAGCCGGGCCGCGCCCGACACCGCGAGGCGAACCGACGCGAAGGCGTCGGGTGGAGCGTCGGGCAGGCCCGCCCAAGCGGCCCACATAGTCGGCGGACCCGAGACCATCGTGGCCTGGTGCTTCTGGATCGACTCGATCGCCGACATCGGATCGAACCGCTCGACGAGCAGCAACTTGGCACCGACCGCGAGCGCGGTGCCGAGCACGACATTCAGCCCGAAGATGTGGAACATCGGGAGCACCGCGAACACGACGTCGTCGGGCGACTGCGCGTTGCCGGGGGTCGACAGCACCTGGGCGATGTTGCTGCGCAGGTTGCCGTGGCTCAGCATCGCCGCCTTCGGCGAGCCCGCGGTTCCGCTGGTGAACATCAGGCAGGCGAGATCATCGTCGTCGCGCTCGACGATCGCCGCCGGCTCGTGCGCCATGAGTTCGTCGTGGTCGACGCCACCCTCGGGCGCGAAGCCACAGCCGACCAGGAACTCGATGGTCGGCACCGTCGTGCGGTCGATCTCCTCGAACTTGGTGCGGGCGGTCGGACCGATCACCACACCGCGGGCGTCGACCGAGGCGAGCTGGTGCGCCAGTTCGAGCGGAGGGCTGTTCGGATTCAGCGGAACGGCGACGAGGCCGGCGCCGAGTGCGGCGAGGTAGGACGCGACGAAATACCAGTTGTTGCCGCAGATGATGCCGATGCGATCACCGGGATCGAACCCGAGCGAGATGAGGCCGCCCCGATAACCCGCGACATCGGCACCGAGCGCGCCGTAGGTGGTGAGTTTGCCCCGACTGATCAACGCCACCGAATCATCGGGGTGTCGGTCGAAGATCGTCGCCAGGTTCAAGGTCGTCCTCCGGAAGCGAGTCCACCAACGTACCGCGATTGGATCGGATGGCCTATCTGTTCAAGGCCGGCCGATCGCACGCCGATCACCCATTCAGCGCCTTTCCGGGGTGTGTCTGGGGTTGCAAGCGAGGATCAATGGCACGGCTTTCTCAATCGATGGTCGCAGGGCTTCTGCTCTGTGTGGTGGGCACCGTGCTGCTCGCCGCGCCCGCATCCACGTCGGTCGCGACCGCTGCGGTGCGAAGCGACTCGGACGGCCGCGCCGAGGAACAGCAGTTCATCGACAGGATCAACGGCCTCCGGGCCTCGAAGGGACTCGCGCGGCTCGCCGTCGATCCCGAGCTCACCTCGCAGTCGCGCATCTGGTCACAGACCATGAAGGACGCGGGAAAGATCTTCCACAGCTCCGACCTGTCCGCCGG
>JAYTFP010000036.1:0-4929 GCA_043734285.1 Acidimicrobiaceae bacterium | reverse complement strand
CCGCAGTGTTGGGCATCGTTCCGCACTGGCGGGCCCATCGCGTTCGCTTCGCCGCCGGGACCATCTTCGGCCTCGCCGGCATCGGCGGGTCGCTGCTCGGCGGCTTCGTGATCGTCCCCGCTCTCGTCCTTGCCCTCGGCTTCACCATGCCCGAGGCCATCGGCACTTCCCTGCTCGTCATGGCGAGATCTGGCCGCGTCCGGGCGCGGGTGTCGCACGCACGCGACGACCTCGTCCTTGCCGATGTCGATCCTGGTGCATCGTTCCAACAGCACGTCCAACGGCTCATGATCTCTCAGTAGTTCTTCCAGCGAGGCTTGACGAGAATGCCCCGGAACCGGGGCGGCCGCTTTTCCTTGAACGCCGCCACGCCTTCCTGGATGTCGTGGTCGGCGACCGCCCGGTTGGCCAGCGACGCGTACTCCTGGGCCAGGACGTGCTCCCGGTAGGTCCGGTCCAAGCCGTCGATCACCAGACGTTTCGAGAACCGCAGCCCCGCCGGCGGACCGGCCAGGATCCGCCCGACGAACTCATCGACGAACCCGTCGAGTTGGTCGTCGGGCTTCACGTAGCTCACGAGGCCGATCCGTTCGGCCTCCGTCGCGTCGATCGGCGTGGCGAAGTAGATGAGCTCGAGTGCCTTGGCCACCCCGACCGTGCGCGGCAGGAGATAGGCGACTGCGTCGTTGGCGGTGATGCCGATGCGGGTGAACGACGTGGCGAATCGGGCCCGCTCCGCCGCGATGCGGATGTCGCAGCACAGCGCGAGGCCGAGCCCGCCGCCGGCGGCCACGCCGTTCATCACCCCGATCAGCGGCTTCGAGAGCTCCAGGATCGGCAGGAAGAGGTTGCGGCCCATGCTGATGGGCGGGATCTGCCCTCCGCTCGCCGTCAGGTCCGCGTCGCTGAGGTCGGCGCCCGCGCAGAATGCGTCGCCGGTGCCGCGGATGACGACCACTCGGACGTCGTCGTCGCTCTCGGCGGCCACGCACACCTGCCCGATGTGGTTCATCTGGTCGGGCGTGCACGCATTGCGCCGCTCGGGCCGGTTGATCGTCACCGTGAGGGCGCCGTCGCGCAGCGACACGTCGATGCCGTCCATCTTCTCCAGCTTCATCTTGCCTCCACGTCAGACCTTGGGTTCTGCGGGGAGCCCGAGCGCCCGCCGGCCCATGATGTACTGCTGTTCCTCCGCTGCGTAAAAGGATGACGACGGATCCTTCGTGGAAGTCGCCATCGCAGGAGACGAGTGTTCGTTCGCACCCTTCGACCTGGCGAGCGTGCCCGACTTCGCGGACGAGGCGTCCGCCTTCACCTCGGGTGCAGAACCCGAGTGCTTCGAGCGATCCGAGAACGCCTCGGTCGTCTCGGCGACGGTCTCGGCCATTGGGATGCGCCCGACTTCCGCGAGGCGCTGCACGACACACGGACGCTCGCGCCCGATCGCTCGTCGGCGCTCCTATCAGATCATGGAGCCGCCGCCGTTGGGGCGGAGGACCTGTCCGGTCATGAAGCGGGAGGCGTCGGAGGCGAGGAACAGCATGCTGAGCGCGATGTCGAGCGGTTCGCCGGTCATGCGCAGCGGGGTCATCGCGGCGAGTTGGGCGAGGGCGGCGCGGCGCTTGTCATCGTCGATCGTGCCGTCAGGATTGGTCCAGCGGTACGCGGTCATGGGAGTCGAGATGAAGCCGGGGGCGATCGAGTTGACGCGCACGCCCTGGGGGCCGAGCTCGGTGGCGACGGTGCGGGTGAGCATGGCGACTGCGGCCTTGGTGAGGGCGTAGACGGAGATGCCGGGGCTGGGCATGTCCATGCCCTGTGAGGCGATGTTGATGATCGAGCCACGGCCGGCCGCGACCATGGCTCTTCCGGCGGCCTGGCAGCCGAAGTAGGTGCCCTTGAGGTTGACGCCGAGGACGAGGTCGATCTCCTCCTCGGGCGTGTCGAGGAACGGGGTGTTGCGCAGCACGGCGGCGACGTTGGCCCACACGTCGATACGTCCGTAGGTGTCGAGCGCGGCGGCGGCGAGCGCGTCGACCTGCGCCTTCTCGGCGACGTCGGCCGGATGGGCGAGAACGGTTGCGCCCTGCGCGTTGAGCATCGTGACGGTGGTGTCGAGCGACGGGCCGGGCAGGTCGCTGACCACGACGGTCGCGCCGGCCGCCGCGAAGGTGCGTGCGGCTTCGCGGCCGATGCCGCCGCCTGCACCGGTCACCACGGCCACGCGGCCGCCGAGGTCGAATGCGTCGATGATGGTCTGATCCATGTCGTCTCCAGGGTACGTGTTCGGCTCGTGCGCGGTCAGCGCAGCTCGGAGACGTAGGTGTCGGTACCGGGGATGGTCGGCACGAACGGTGCGGCGAAGACGAGTGTGCCGCCGATGTCCCGATAGCGCTCGGTGTGCGCGGTGAACTTCGACCAACAGATGCGCGGATCGGCCTGGAGGAACCATAACAGCGTGATGTTGCGGCCCGCGCCGGGCACGCTCTGCACGCGGGGGACGTTCGTCGGTGGCAGCGGTTCGGGCATGAAGGCCAAGGCGGCGGCGCAGGGCGACCCTTCGAGTTCGGCCGGGACGACATCGTCGCGGAGTCGTGCGAGCAGGATCTCGCGGTCGAGCCCCGTGTCGGGCTCGATGACCTCGACGACCATGGCCGCCATCGGGTGCTCGAGTACGAGGTGCGGCTGGAGTCGGGGCAGGTCGCGGCGGACGACGCCGAAGTCGTAGGTCGAGAACGCGGTGTAGACGTGCTGGCGCTGGTCGAAGCCGCGGCCCTGGGGGTAGAGGTTGTCTCGCATTGCGATGACCCCCCAGTGCACGGCGTCGTCGTGGTGACCGGCGCTCGCCCAGTAGGTCGAGATGTAGCAGCCGGCACCAACCGGTTGCGCGATCGGCGAGTCGGCGGGGAACCGCATCGCCTGCAGGTCGCGGGTCGCCACCCAACGCCGGCCGGAGAACATCCAGGGGCCGACCATCGCCCCCGAGAAGAAGTGATCGTCCTCGTACCAGCGGTTGTACGCGTGCTCGTAGCCCACGTCGGGTTCGACCATGGTGATCAGCGCGCCGCCGATGCCCACCTCATTGGGGAGATGCGCCGCCATCCATCCGTAGGCGTCGGTGGTGGGATCGTGCTTCATCGGTTCTCCGTTCTTCGGCAGCTGCTTCGGGCCGGCGATCAGCGCGCCGACCGGCATCGTCGTTCGTACAGGCTGCCATGGACGCGGTTGGCGCGGGACTGTGATCCGTTCGGGTGCTGGTGTACCGCCGGCGCAACGCGACGAGCACGCGGCCACTGACTGCGCCGCGCATACCGGGCTACCATGCTCGCCGATCGGGGGAGGTCGCGATGGGGAGACTCGACGGCAAGGTCGCCATCATCACGGCCGAGACCTTCGGCGGCGTCGACGTGTTGGTGAACAACGCTGCCGTGCTGTTGCTCGCGGGCATCGACACCACTACCCGGGCCGATTTTCTCCGGCTCGTCGAGGTGAACCAGATAGGCCCGTATCTGGGGATCCAGGCAGTGCCCGGCGCGTGAGCTGAGCGTCGGGCGTCGGCGACGACGTTCGGGCGCCGAACCGGCGCCGAAAGGAGAGGCACATGCCGTCGCTCGAGGAGATCGACATCCACACCGCGGCGCGCTACGGCGAGAACGGCTACCCGTGGGCGGAGTGGGATCGTCTTCGCGCCGAGGCACCGGTCTACTGGTACGACCGACCCGGGATCACCCCGTTCTGGGCCATCACCGGCTACGACGACATCCGGTTCGTCGCCGCGAACGACGCGTTGTTCATCAACGGTGGGCCGCGCCTGCGGCTGATGACGACCGAGGAGGACCGGCGTATGACCGCGGGTCTCGCGCAGCGGGCCGCGGACTATGGGTGGGACCCCGACGAGCCCATGGACTTCATCTTCATGGACCGCCCTCGCCACACGAATTTCCGTTCGATCACGAACCGTCGGTTCACGCCTCGGGCGATGCGCGACATCGAAGCCGACCTTGACGAGTACGCGAAGCGGTTCACCGACGAGTTCGTCGACATCCTCGAACGCGACGGCGACGCCGATCTGGTCTCCGACTTCGCAGTGAAGCTCCCGCTCGCCACGATTTGCGGTCTGATGGGCCTGCCGGTCGACGATTGGGCGACGGTGCACAAATACACCGACATCCTCTTCGACACCTTGGGTGCGCAGCAGTGGCGGCTCGCGAACGAGTCTCCCGCCGAACAGCGCGACCGCATGTCGGGCGAGTTCCGCGAGTACATCAATGCGCTGATCGCGGCGCGTCGCGTCGCACGCACCGACGACCTCGCGGCTGCGGTGGTGCACGGGATGGTCGACGGCTGCCCGTTGACCGCGCAGCAGCTGAACGGGTATCTCTTCGTCCTCATCGCGGCGGGAAACGAGACGACGCGCAACGCGACCACGCGTGGTCTCTCCGAGTTGTTGCGCAACCGCGACCAGCTCGATCGACTGCTCGCCGATGAACGTCTCGTCGAGCCGGCAGTCGAGGAGATGCTGCGCTGGACATCGCCGGTGATCCAGTTCGCTCGCACCGCGACCGCGGACATCGAACTGCACGGCCGGCTGATCCGCGCGGGCGACACTGTCGGGCTCTTCTACCCGTCGGGTAACCGTGACGACTCGGTCTTCGAGCACCCGTACACGTTCGACGTAGGCCGGCAACCGAACAACCACCTCGGGTTCGGCCATGGAGCGCACTTCTGCCTCGGCGCCAACCTCGCCCGCTGGGAGCTGCGCGCGATGCTGCGCGCCGTTCTCCCGTTGCTGCCCCGCCTCGAGCTCGTCGGCGAGCCCGACCGACTCAGTCACTTCCACGTCGGAGCAGTCCGTGCACAACGTGTGAGGCTCACGACGAGTGTGGCCGGCGCCCCCGGTGATGCCGGGCACCGCAGGCGGCAAGGGGA